>JBHLPA010000295.1:0-2799 GCA_048939935.1 Promethearchaeota archaeon
TGTAAATCAACTATGGATGTTGCCCATAATATACATAATATCCAGATAGACACAATTTCAGTTGTTTCAAGAAGTCACAATCTCATTGTATTCAACCGATTCCCAAATTTCAGAGAGGGAGATATCTGGAAACTTCAGAAGGAGGGTGATCTTTTCGAGTACTGGTCCCATTCAGCATGTCTTCTACCCATGGAAACCTATCCTTTCTATGTATGGAGGAGGTCATTCTATCCTGATGAACTCTGGACGTCCTTTAGAAAGTGGGGTAAAGAAAACAAGGATGTCATTGAGCAGGTATACAAGAAGGTGAAGAAAGAAGGAGCCACGAACAGTGCTTCAGTTGGCGAGCGAATAACCAAGTCTGATGGCTGGTGGGATTGGAAGATTGAGAAACGTGCCTTAGAATACCTTTATACAACTGGAAGTTTGATGGTGGCATATAGGGAGAATTTCCAGAAGCATTATGATTTAGTAGAACGTGTTCTTCCAGCTGGGGTGAGTTCTGAACCACTTACAAATGAAGAGGCTGCAGAATTTGTTGTTGATACAACATTGAGGTCTCTGGGGCTTGGTAGTCACCAGGACATGAGAACATACCTTGGTCGACTACCTGCACGAAAACTATGGAACGGAAGAAAAGCAGAAGTTGAAACCTACTTGGATCAAAAAGTGCGTGAGGGAATGATTGCAGAGGTTTCTATTGAGGGTGTGAAGGACCGCTACTTTCTTCACCAAGATCATATAGACCAGTTGACATCTCCATCCCACACCTCCTCTGATGAGCTCCCAGTAAAGATACTTAGTCCCTTTGATAATATCATTCGTGAGAGACACTATCCAGCACAGATATGGGGCTTTGATTACAAGATTGAATGCTATGTCCCAAAGCCTAAACGAGTTTTTGGCTATTTTGTGCTACCTATTCTTGATGGAATCAATCTTGCTGGACGATTGGATGCCAAGGTCCATAGAAAGAGTGGACTCCTTGAGATAAAGTCGCTGTACCTTGAAGATGCAACAATTAAGTCACAGGAGGGTCTAGAACGCCTCAGAAGAGGGATACTTGACTTTGCACACTTCCATTCCTGTGATGATGTGAAGATCGGTAAGGTGAATCCAAGAGCCAGAACCAATCAGGTTCGGACTCTCTTTGACTGAGCCCTATAGCTTCTTTGTTCCTTCGCGAATGACTAGTTTTGTCATGGACTGCCGATTCTCCTCGAAATACTTCTTGATTAAATCGGGATTCCGTTTACTCAGCTCACGTAGGACCCAACCCGCGGCTTTTCCTACAAAGAACTCTTTGTCAGAGATATGAGGCGTGACAGCCTCCAGGATTTTGTCATTGAACTCAGGTTTGTACTGCGATTTCAAGGTGAGATAGAGGAATGGCAGAACTGAAGCCCTTCGTCTCCAGAAGTTCTCTGATGAGCGCCATGAACGCAGGATGTCCTCTACATTTTCATCACGCAATATCATCGATCCTATAGTTGGAGAGCATAATGGATCGATGATGCCCCACGTGTCACCATCATCAACCCATTTGTCTGCAAACTCTATAGCCCTCTCCACAGGACCTTTCTTTGCGTATACCTTCAGGACATCAATGGCTGCTAGCCTAGTTTCAAAGGATTGAATCTTCCAGAGACCCTCCATGATCTCCGGGAGCTCATCCATCTTCATACCCTTGATGTTTTTATTCACAGTTCTATGGATGTCGGGTAGTTCCACACCTATGAAGTTTAAAGATGATGTCTTCAAGTACTCAGCAATCTTTTCCTTCCTCTCACTCTTACTCAGACTCTTGAGTTCGTTAACAATTCGAGAAACTATCAACTGAGACATATAGTACTAATGAGGTCAGTTGGATTTAATCATAATCATATCGGTGATTTCAAGGGTTATCTCGCAGAAATTGAAATAAGCACCAGAAGCAACCTCTTTGCGAGATGATAACTATGACAGAGATTCCTATGCCTGCAACTCCTGACTATCAACCACCTCCAAAACGCTCAACTTCCTCAGACTGTTGCAAGTGGGGGGCAATTATCTGCGTTATCTTGATCATTGGAATGGTTGTCATTGCGATGGTCTTCATGGGTGGTGTCTTGAGCATGTTTGGTGGGTTGTTTGGTGGTTCATCCTATGATACAAGAACTCTCGCCAGCTATAACAATGTAGATGTCGATCTCTATGGAACTTACTACTATGGTGAATTCGATGTCTATAGCTCTGAAGTCCTAACTGCTACATCACCCGATGTTCTCTTCGAGATTTCTGTTGATGACACAGGTTCAGATGCTGTGTCCGTAACAATACATTGTGCAATCTATGAGATTGACCAGACCACATTTGACTCAATAACAACATGGGGAGGTCTTGATTCATATCTTGTTGATGATGATAATTACACAAACACAGTAGATGATTTTTTCAACCTCAACAATTATGCATCAACCTATGTCTGGGTTGTCTGGTTTGAGGCTAGTTCAAAAACTGATGTCTGGACTGTGGATATGGACCTGACTTTTCGTTACAATTGGAATCTATAATCATATACCAGGGTGAGGAGAGATACTTGATTCCTCACTCCTTTCACTCATTCCTATGTTTGATCGCATGAGAACCCTTGGAGGTCCTCACAAGGATGTTCTCCGGGAGATGAAGACTTCCTTCATTGAGCTGAACCACTTACTCTGAATGCTTCACATGAAGTTTCAGATTGAAATTTGAGAGACTCTTATTGCGCAGATTTAATTCCTTATATCCCTTAAAAATAAATCAAAGCATGTGGAAAAC
>JBHLPA010000295.1:2809-3541 GCA_048939935.1 Promethearchaeota archaeon
GGATAGATAGGTGTCAAATGATATTCATATCAGGACACAGGGCCTCTCGAAGAATTTTGGTCCTGTGGTAGCGTTAAAAAATCTTAATCTTGCTGTGCGGAAAGGTAGTGTTTTTGGTTATCTCGGTCCAAACGGAGCTGGGAAGACCACAACGGTCAGAATTCTGTCAGGTCTCTTGAAACCAACTTCTGGGAATGCAACCGTCTGCGGCTTTGATGTGCACACAGAGAGAAATGCAATCAAGAGTGTTACAGGATTGTTGCCTGAATCGCCAGGACTCTACTCCAAGCTGTCAGCTGTGGAGTTCCTAGAGTTCATTGGGGCTTTGAACAATCTTAGTGGTGAATCACTCCATAAACGGATTGACAGCCTTCTGGGACTTTTGGGACTCGAGGGAAGACAGAATGATCTCTTGGAGAGTTATAGTAGTGGAATGAAACAGAAAGTCCTTGTTGCATCAACAGTTCTTCATGAACCAGAACTGGTATTTCTCGATGAGCCAACATCCAGGTTAGACCCTGCGGCAAGTGTACTTGTCAGAGAGATCATCCTAGCTATGGCAAAAGAAACCGATACGACATTCTTCATCTGCACGCACATGACCGACTTTGCTGAAGATGTGTGTGAGATTATTGGTATTCTTAATGAGGGTCTTCTCACTACACTTGGCTCACCAAATGAGATTATTGAACAGACAGGTGGAAATGATCTCGAGGATGCGTACCTTAAGAT
>JBHLPA010000023.1:0-14370 GCA_048939935.1 Promethearchaeota archaeon
ACAAATCTTGAAGCGACCCTAAGTTCATACCTGCTGGAAACCCTCGTTCGTTTTCTGTTTCAGCCGTTTGTCTAAGAAATCCCTTGCTTCCTGATTTGTTTTAAACTCACGAGCCCCTGTGTGACCTATTGTCCCAATCTTGCCAAAGTGGACAGTTACAGTTCGCCCTTTGAGTTCACCCATCCAAAACTCTTGTTTCCCCTTTGATTCGTCCCTCAACTCAAGCCGCCCTGTTGAGTACTCATATTCTATCTGTATCACCAGCTCAATGAGTTTGGTATGATACTGTGCCTTATAGGAATATTCAATTGCCTTAAATCATCCATTTGCATGAGTTATGTGATATGCCATTCGGCTCACCTGGTGATAGAACCTACAAATTGGTACTTATCGGAGACGGAGCCGTAGGAAAGACAAGTATCCGCGAACGGTATCTGGGTAAAGGTTTCAAGAGAAGTCAATTAGCGACTATCGGGGTGGACTTTGCTCAGAAGTACACATCACATGGAGGAGTGAACGTACGTCATATCATCTGGGACCTTGCAGGACAACCCTCCTATGCCAGTGTTCGCAGACACTACTATCAGGGGAGTAGTGCGATCATTCTTGTCTACTCGGTAGTTGAGAGAGAATCATATGATAATGCCAGTAAATGGCTTGTCGAGGCACATAAGCATCTGAGGAGTGCTGAGTGGATAGGATGGGAGGGCTTACCAACTGCAATTATTGGAAACAAGATTGACCTCAGGGAGTCTGGTCAATTTGAAGAAATAGTCACTACTGAAGAAGGCCAAGAATTTGCCGAATATTTCTCTGAGCAACTCAATGCACCAGTTCTCTTCAAAGAAACTTCTGCTCTGACTGGTGAGAACATCAATGAAACATTCAGTGAGCTCACTGAACTCATGTTCGAAGCAGATGAGAAGAAGAAACCAAGAACTGTCAAGACCGCCAATGAGCCAGATGAGCAAACGAGAGCTTGAATCTATCTAGCTACTTACAGGGTCTCTTCAAACTGCCTGATGAATTCTTGAAACTGGTCAATCCCCTTTTGCCAGAATCCTTCCTTCGTGATGTCGAAACCAATCTCAGCAGCCAAATCACGCGGACTCCTACTGGAACCTGCAGCAAGAAGTGCTTTTAGCTTGGGGACAAACTCCTTGCCTTGCTCTTTGTACAATCTATACATCGCATATACAAAGAGTTGAGCGTAAACATATGGATAATTGTAGAAACGAAAGTTGGCCATGTAGAAGTGCAGTTTGAATGTCCACCACCATTGCATCTCATCCAACCATTCAACTGCATCGCCATACATCTTATCACGTGCACTAACCCAGAGTTTTGATATGAGGTTTCCATCAAGATACTTGCCTTTCTCTATTGCTTCATAGAGTGCCTTCTCAAACCAGACCCGTGTAGAAACCTGAAAAGCTGTATCACCAAACTCATCACAAACAGTGGCTAGAAGAGACCTCTTTTCCTCTCTCGACTTAGCTTGTTCCAGTAGCTTATCAGTTATGAGTAATTCGCCGAATATAGAACCCGTTTCCGCGACACAGTAGCTGATTTTGTAGTTGGTCGGGGTTTGAGCCCGAGTTGCGAGGTATGCATGCATTGCATGTCCAAGCTCATGTGCTTGGGTGAAAACATCAGATCTAGTGCCATTGAAACTTTGAAGGATGAATGCACTTTTACCTGCATGCCAAGTCGCACAATATGCACCAGACCTCTTGCCATTTCGAACGACAGCATCGATGTGACGTCTATCATACATCTCCTGTATCCAGTTTCCAACCTCTTCATCAAACTCTCGATATGCCTCAACCACGAATTCCTGAGATTGCGCCCATGAGTATTTTTTCTCTGGTGCATCATTCAAAGGCGCCATGATATCCCAATTGCCAAGTTTCTTGATACCCAAAACCTTGGCCTTTAACCTGAGATAGTCTTGATACACTCCTACGTTCTTTTCAATAGTGTTCATCAAAGCTGTAATAGTCTCATCATCAACATCATTTGCTATAAAACTCTGAGTCATTGGTGATTCCCAACCTCTCAACCTAACCATCTGAAGGTGGTCCGCACAAATAGCCCTTAGCGCGGCAGACCACAAGATATGGTCTTTCCCAAGATCTTTGTATACAACTTCATGAACCCGTCTTCTCACATCACGGTCTTTATGTTGATAATGTTGAATGATTTCACCATAGGGTAGAGTCTTCATCTCGCCATCGATTTCTATCTCATATGTACGAGTCGCCAACCAGTCTCCTTGAAGTTGTGACCAAGCTCGAACACCATTCCGATCCTTAGCAATGATGACTTTCTCTACATCTTCACTCAACATGTAGGGGATTCTACGTTTGAAAATTTCTAGAAAATGCCTATACTCAGCAAGAAGAGGGTCATTGATAATTTCTGGATTCTTTGAGAGTAACTCGCCTGCTTCTATTTGAATGAATGCGATTGCTGCTTGGATAGCTGAAAAAGCATTTCTTGCCTTATCAGCAAGGTGTTTTGTAGTATCGTCATTCATATTCGCATTATACATGTGTCGAGCATACAAAAGCGCACCTTCATACTGAAGCGTAATATGTTCAGATTCTTGTATCATCTCTAGAATTTGTCGAGTATTGTATGATGCAATTTTACCACGATGCTTCTCGCCAAACTCTTCTGAAGCCTTTACATAAGCCGTCAACTGCTCTTCAATGTAACCAGGGTCGTCAAAATCAACAAGTTGAGAGAGATCCCATGTCATCTTCTCTGACTCAGTCATAGTCATCGTCCGAGCGGCACAACATTTCTTCATCTTAAGAGTGCTATGTCATGAGCATGAAATTAGAAAATTCTCTCAAAGAGAAGTAACTCCAACTCATGGGCTCTTCTTTTCAGCCATCTGATCTTCTTGTATCGTGATTTGAATTGTAGTTGATGGATACAAAGAAAGTCTCTAAGACCCTGTTCGCGAGCCTTCTTGAGATTGAAGTTCAGCAACGACTCAAAGATAGGGACGCTTGAAGCATGTACAGTGAAACACCACTCCGGTTCAGAAGGAATATCGTTTTGAAATCCCAAAGAGAAACCTACACCTAGTTCATCTTTAATCACGTAGAAATCTGCTTTACTTTTAATTGATTTAATATTCTGTAGTGTGAGATCAAATACATCCCAATGAAAGGCAATGCTATGAGAAGGAAATAGCTCAGGATGTGACTGAGTGAAGTTTAGCACTTGGTTGACACTTGCCTTTACTATAGAATCATTATACTCGACCCATTTTGTTCCCCGTCCATATCTTTTCCAGAAGACACTAAATCTATCTATTACTTCCATTCCGACACTTCTCGCTAGTTTTTGCGGAGCTTCGTTTTCATCTGAGGTAACTAATCGTATTCGTTTGAATCCAATTTCAAATGCCATCTCAACTAATCTGTTTGTCATGTGTTTAGCTAATCCTTTCTCGCGAAGATTAGAATGAACACGCATTCCTTCCATCCAACCAGTAGAACCATCATCAATCGCTTTTAGATTGGCAACTGCTGCAAGTTCCCCGTGATAATCCAGTACCATCGGATGACAGTTCGGACTAGATAGCCAACCTTTGACTATCTTAGGCAAATGGTCATGACCGCCCCAAACTCCTTTAGTTAACTCAATAACTTTAGGAATATCAGTTTTTGAAAGAGGTCGAATTTCTATTTCCATACCCTCACTGCGCGCATGCAGAGTATTATGCTTTGTTGACAAACCAATGAGGATCATGTCAGAGGAAGTGGTTGCATGTTCAATATTCTATAGAATAACCACAATAGGAAAAGCCCTACTCCTAACAGGATAATCGCAAGAGTAACTTTCCGGACCTTCAATCAAGTCAACTCCAAAATCACACTAGTTCTTTCAACCAGTTTACAACCTCACTATATGCTGTGATCCTGTTCTTTAGCTTTGCGAGACCATGTCCCTCATCAGGAAATCGTAACATTTTCACAGGCAATCCCTTCTCCTTCAATTTCTCATACATTTGAATTGATTCTGACAATGGAACTCGTTCATCGTTATCTCCTTGGATGATAAAGAGTGGAGCCGATATCCTCTCAATATTATAAATCGGACTGACTTTGATCAACGTATCCAGGTCGTGTTCTAGACTGCCATACTCAGACTCTCTAAGAGACCTTCTCCATGCGGCCGTGTTTTCGAGGAATGTGACAAAGTTTGAGATTCCTACAATATCGACTCCGGCCTTCCAGAGTTCTGGGTGTTCTGTCATGGCTGAAAGTACAGCAAAACCTCCATAACTACCGCCATAGATAACTAAGCGATCTCCATCAATCTCATCATCTTTTGATTTGATATGAAGAGCCAAATGTTTGATATCCATAATAGAATCAAGACGTTTCTCTACGTTATCCATGTCGAGGTACTTTCTGCCATACCCTGCACTGCCTCTAATGTTTGGAGTCACGACTGCAAACCCAGAGGAAAGATAGAATTGATAGACAGGACTGAAGTCTGGTCGGATTTGAGATTCGGGGCCTCCATGAATCACCAACATCGCAGGCCATCCTTTGGCTGGTTTCTCTCCATTTGGGATATACCTGAAATAGGGGACGCTTAGTTCATCAAAGCTGTCAAAACGATGGAGGGTTGATTCAACAAATGTAGAAGGATCTATACCTGATGTATTAATGTCGTTGGCTCTCCAGTTCGACATATCTCTGATGCTTACAACCCAGACATTAGTTGGTTGATTGCCAGAGCTCACGGTAACAGCTAACAAGTGTTCGTCAGGTGAGAGTTGAATTGCTTTGTTCAAAGACCAAGAGCGTGCATCTCCAGCTGGAATGACTCCCCTAAGGGGAAACGGTAGAGTCTCGAAATCTGATGCTCTATCTTTCGAGAATTTGGCACGATGGATTGTACTGTAGCCCTCTTCATTCTCTACAAAATAGGTCCAGATTGAGTCATTCGCATGGGAATACTTCTTCTCAATCTCATGTTTGACAGAGGTGAATACACTGTCTAATGGTGTGAAGCTTCCAGATGTAGTAATGATTGCGAGCCGCATACGATCAGCTTCAAAATCCGAGTTTACCAAGATATGTTCCGAATCGAGCCACCTGACAACATCCCATCGTACAGATTGATCGCCGCTTATTGTTTCAGTAAGGTCTATCGCATCACCTCTATTCATGTCGAGTAATAGTAGATGTTGGTCCATATTCCCCACAGACTGCATCATCAGAACCTTACTTTCATCTGAAGATATACCTGCTACCGACCAGAGCCCTTTTTCTGGTTTGTAAATGAGTTCAGGCTGGTTCTCTCGGAGAGGTATCTTCCATCTATAGACATCCAATCTAGCACGTTCAGTCAGATTTGCAGCATAGTATAGGTATGAGTCTGATGCGATCGAGATTCTATATTTTGCTCCCAAGTCTGAAGTTATCCAGTGTAGACTACCATCCTCATCGATGAGCCCAATCTGGAAGTTCTCATCTCCACCGCGGTCTCTTGTGAAAACCAGAGTTCCATCTGAAAGATAGATTGGGTCTGTGCATCGATCCTCTTCATCCGTGAGCTGTGTACGAGGTAGTGTCTTTCCTTTCTCAATCGCACATGTGTAGATTTGGTACACACCTGTGACATTGGAGGTGAATGCGATTCTTTTACCATCAGGATGCCATGTTGGACCACCTGCAGATTCAACAGCAAGAAAATCCTCAGACTTAGTCTTAGGAGTCATAATGAATTGGCAAGACGTTAATGTATTGAGTATTTCTTTAGCTCACAAATTCGTACTATTGGAGCTTATTTTGAATCTAAAATGATATAGAATAGACTAGATTCGTGTGAGAATGGATGATGATGTCTGCGCTTTGAACAAAGGTGATGCACGAGCATTTGTCAATGTCACAATAAACCGAGTGTATATCATTGACCTCGACGCATTGGCTGAGCATGGTAACATGAATTTGACTGCAAACGGTGCTATGTTTGATAATATCTACTTCCATCATGGAATCAATTGCCTTGGTAACAATGGCATGAATATCACAGATTCGGTTGTCTATGAAGACTTAACCTGTCAGGTTTCGACAGGTCATTATTGGGTACGACTTGACAATGTAGATGTCAGAGGAACTTTGGAGTGTACACCAGCTGATCGTGAGACATTGATAGAAATATGAGTATATTTAGCAAGCAGTCATCCTACTGGACTTACGCTCACTCCAGCTACAGCATATCCTTGATTCTCACAAACAACTATTGAACATGCTACGTACTGTGAGTTCTCACCATAGGTGAAATTAGAAAGAATCTTCCCTCCGGAGTCGGTTCTCAGTATCATCATTCCCCATTCATCAATCCATTGATTGTAACGCACTATACCTGCTATTAGCAATCCTTTACCATTTTGCTTGACAATTGAATGACCGCAACAATGGTCGTAGTAACCATAGACATAAATCGATGAATCATAATGGAGTGCCCTGCGTGTTTTAATCGATCCACTAGAGTCAACAATCATGAATAGAGTCTTTGAAGTGTCCCTGCTAGATTGTTCTCGAAGCCCGGTCACAGCAAATCTACCATTATCTACAGAACATATTGACCAACCAACACTAATTCCATTGTCGTCATAGGTCTTATTCCAAATGACTGAACCATTTGCTGCGGTTCGAGACAAGAAGACATCCTTGTCATTGTAATCAACCTGAGTACTGCCAACGACAATGAATCCAGCATCACTATATTCAATGAGTGAATTTCCCTCATCATTCAATGAACTACCAAGTGGTGTCTTCCAAAGAAAACTTCCGTTTTCGTTTATACGTGCTAGCATGGCATTGCTTGTTATGTTCGAATGTATTTCTGTGGTTCCTACTATTGCTAGGTCTCCATTTCCGCACGCAACTAATGAATGTCCCTTGACTCCTGTCAATTCTGTGTAGCTATGTACCCATTGTGGGCTACCTATACTATTTGTGCGAATGATAAAGACTTGTCGAATCCAATTGTTACTCCCTTCATCAAAGTATCGAGTTGTACCAGCAACTGCAAATCCTTCAGATTGAACTTCTACAAGTGACAATTCAAGCTCAATGTCGAGCTCGTCATATACTTGTTTCCATATTATTTCTCCTACATCGTCAATACCACACAACAATACTCCCCAGGTTTTCAGTCCATTCTTCTGGCATCGGATCGGACATGCCAGAGCATAGCCCCCACTATCACATCTTACTATACAGATTGAGTCAGGTTCAAAGAGTATCCTGCTTGTGGCGTTAGCAATCCGAATTCTGAGATCCCAAATGTGTGCATCATCGGCACCAAACTTCACAATCACGCTTTCAGTGTTGTACATTACAGGAGCTGATGATGGCACTCCACTGTAAAATGCAATCATTTGACCTGTACCAAGTATTCCAATTAGTGTAATTGACATAACACCAATTGCAGTGACCTGTAGACGAGAAATTCGTGTTCTTGGTCTTTTGGTGATTGATGATGGTTGACTATTATTTGGCGGTATTCGACAGGGATTCATGACTTTTAAAATGAAATCTTTCAATTCAGCTATTCTATCCATTTCAGCCTCCCCATTATTGTATCAAACAAATAACCAGACATCTCTGAAGGAGTCCTCTTCCCCTTCAAAGGTACTTTCCATTCAATGGCTAGCTGAGTAAGCATTTCCGTGCATTCTGCTAATTCCGCGCAGCTTCCACACTCTCCATCATGATCAAACCAGGTCTGGACACCTATCGTTGGAGAATAGAGAATGAATGTGTCCATTTGATTTACCGGGCAAAAACCGACTGCAAATCCATATTCTGGACTCATATGACGAAGCTTTATTCGATTTACAGATGCGGCGTGTTTCAGCAGCTTTCCTATTCGCTCCTCAGCTATTCTCTGAGCCTTACTCACAAAAGGTCGTGACACATTGAATTCTCGAGCAATATCTGAGGGTAGTATTTTCTGACGTCGCTTTAACCAAATCAGACCCTGTTTTGGTGTTGGATATCTAAGAGTTAGGTACATCCTCTAGCACTCCCAAGACACTCGATTTACAAGTATACGTTCTTTTATATAAATGGTTGTTTTAAAACGGTTAACTTAAATAGAAGTGTGATATATTAGTTTATTGTCTAATTAAGGTTAATTCGGTAAGGAGGATAAGACATGAAGATACCAATTCGTTCAGTTCTCGCAATTAATTGCCTCATTATGCTCATCATTGTTAGTACTGCGACTATTATGCAACCTAATTTGACCATCCTAAATGTAGATGCACAGACTGATGGTGAGAAACCTAGTGATAGGAACACAACGCCAATTGTCTATGATTCAGAGTCAGATCGTAGTATCTTGTTTGGCGGTTGGACTGAGGACTTCACATCATTAGGCGACACTTGGGCCTATGATCTTAATACGAACACATGGGAAAACAAGAGCCCATTATCAGCACCTGGTATAAGAGGTGGTCATGCGTTCGCATATGATGAGGAGTCTGACAGAGTAATACTCTTCAGTGGTCAAGAATCTGGTGCGTCAGAAACTCTTGAGAACTGGAATGACACTTGGGCTTACGACTACAACACAAATACCTGGGAGAATCTTGAACCTATTAATATGCCACCACCCAGATTGAGCGCAGCAATGGTCTATGATAGTGAATCTGATGTATGCATCCTCTTTGGTGGTATACCTGATGGAGGAAGTTTTGTTGGAGACACTTGGGCTTATGACTATAATACGAATACCTGGACAAACATGTCCCCTCTAGTTTCTCCTTCAAATCGCGTTTCCTCAATGGCATATGACATTGAATCTGATCGAGTTGTACTTTATGGTGGTGGAGGTTACATTTTTTGGCCTCTTGTAATGCACACTGATACTTGGGTCTATGATTATAACAGTAATACTTGGTCAGAAATGACTCCAGCTGACAATCCATTATCGATGGGAATGATCACATATGATGAAGACTCAGATGTATGTGTATTCCATGGTGGTACTTTGGATTGGTATGAAGTGAGTATTGTGACAGAAACATGGACTTATGATTACAACACGAATATGTGGACTCAGATAGACACAGAACAATATCCTGAACCCAGATCTAGAATTGGAATAACATATGATAGTGAGTCAGACTGCGTTATTTTGCATAGTGGTGGCCAGTTAGAAATAGAAGATGGTGATTGGGAGAACGCAACATATGATATCATAAATGACCTTTGGATCTATGACGCGAATACAGAAACGTGGGAAAAGATGTACCCTCTAATTTCCCACCCCTTTGATCCAGTGCTCCTTCTTATCATTGGGGGAGGTGTTACTATCCTAGCGATTGTAATTCTCTTCTTCATTCAGGGGAAGAAATGATAATGCTATGTCGGAAGTAGTTTTCCAGACCGTTTCATATATTCTAGATACTCTTCACCGAATTTGTCTATCATCATCTGTTCCTCTTCAGGAATTCTCCGATAGTTAACCCAGATAGAGAAACCAAAGAAGAGCAACACCAATAGATCCGACGCGATAAGAATCAGTCCAGCTGTGTAAATGAAAATGCCAAGATACATTGGGTGGCGAATCCTCGAGTATGGTCCTGATGTGATGAGCCTGTGTTCCTCTTGAAGTTCCAAAGCAATTGACCACTGTCTGTCGAGGTGCCGATGGACCCAGATTAGGAAGAATATAGGAGGTACAGCAAGTATAATCCCTAGCCACTGTAGCCACTCACCAGTAGGAAACTGGGTCCAGGTCCACCAAGTGGGAGCGAGTAAATACAAAATGAGACCAATACCACCAACAATTGTGACGATGGCTGTTAGAATCTTGAAACTTGTACCCATATCCTTCTCTGCTGCCTTCAGTTTCTCTTTGACTCCTTCAATACTATCATGAGTCTTGGTCTTTCTGCCATAGTATATTCTAACAACACCAAAAGCAGCCCAGAGGAATATGAATGATAAACGAAAGAAGAGGGGTGAGGTCATGATCCAAACTCTCCATTTTAGTTAACCACTTATGACCCCAAAAAATTAGACGTGTCTAACTTTAATAAGCCTGTTGAAAAAAGTAAGAGAGAAGATAATTGACTTTTCTCGCAAGGAAGATTTGGAATTACTATCGCTACTTCATTCAAGGATTCATATTCTTCATTTCTTTCAAGTGCTTCTCCATTTCAGGAGTACGGGCAGAATCAGGAATCGTTTCTTTGAGGAAGTTGATATTATGAAGGTGCAGATGGAGTTCTTCTTCTTTGAGGCTAGCTAAGTCAATACGCCAATTTTGAAGTCCATCTAAATATTCGATGTTCCTTTCTAGGAGGAGTCGATCAAATTGTGGAGGTGCGTGACTTGCAATCATCACATCCCAATCAATCTCTAGGTAAGACTTCGATGTGTTGTAGAACTGAGTGATGTCTGTATTGTAAACATAGGGAAGAGGTGTTTCAACATTATCTCCAACGAAGAGAACTCGGTCTCGTGCATCAAGGCAAGATGAAGAGTCTACTGTGTGCCCCGGTGTATGAAAGAAAGTCACCTCATCATCGGGAAAACTGAGTCTCTCTGAGAAGACAAGCGAGGGGGCTTTCAAAATCACTTCTCCGTTCTTCTGTTCTTCGTTTGCTTGGAAAGCTTGTTCATGTTCCTTCAAAACTCTCTCTCTACACAGTTCATGACCAATGATGAGTGCACCATTGAAAGCAGCATTACCCCAATAATGATCATAGTCTCCATGTGAATTGAAGACGATAATAGGTAAATTGTCACAACCTTCATCCACAAGTGTCTGCTTGACAACCTTCATTGAATCTAAACCTAGGAATGTATCCAGAACGAACACTCGCTCTTCTCCTATAATGACATAGACATTAGTTAGGAATGGATTTTTGAATGAGAATAGAAAACCGCGACTCTTGATTTTTTCAACTTCCATTTTCATCGAGATAGACGACGAACCTTGTACATTAGAACTTGCTGTTCGCCTTCCTGCTACAACCTTTATCAATGGAAACAGCGAGACTTGTTTTTATTGAAACACAAAGTGGTAAGATTGGTTAACTCTCTATCCTACAGCTCGCTACAATTCGATTAGAATCCCTCTATTCTCAGGAGTACATTCAAGTGTGCCCCCAATAACCACATTATCCAATCGCACCCAATAATGACCGGTGTCCACATGACAGGTCAGGTCTCCAAATACAACTGAATCGGTTATGTTCATTCCGTTATTTCCAGGGCAATTAATCCCATGTTGAAAGTTAATGTTTTGAAAAGTTGCTCCATCAGCTGTTAGATTCATATTGCCGTGTCCAGCATGAGCCTCAATATCGAGAGTATATGCACGATTGATTGTGACATTGACAAACGCTTCTGCATCGCCCTTATTCAATGCACAGACATCAGATGGATTCTCTTTCAAAATCTGAATGTTGAGATACTGACTATATGAGGAATTCGTGACCTGAAGGTTTGTGTTCTTCCCTTTTGCCCCTTCAACTAACACTGTCAATTTCCAGTTGATCTTTATCATGAATCCAGGATCATCAACAACATTAAACGTTACATTATGGAAACAGACGTCATAATATATCGTGATGTTTACGACACTTGGGTCATCAGCGATAACTAGTGTTTCATCATAATCAACTATCGGCTCTAGTGTGAGTAAGATGTAAAGACCACCTGCCACAATGGCTGTAGCCAGTAGTATGGCAAAGCAGATACCCATTGACCTTTTTCTCATTGTCCTGACCGAAGTTTCATCTCTTTGACAATTATTATTCTTTGTTGATATGTATTGCAGAATCAGGTTACTCGAACAACACCTTCGTTGTACAACCAAAACCCTTCTTCAGAAAGAGATCCAACTAAGGTCATTTTGGAATCACTCGCTTGTTCAATTCCTCTATCAGTAGCGACTGTCATTGACGCCATTAAGGGAATTCCTGCATTCCTGCCCTTTGACACGATATTTGAAACCAGCCTGCCTGAGACTAGTATCATACATTGCGCTAGGTTGTAATTCTTCTGTAGAGCATAACCAATGACCTTGTCCACCGCATTGTGTCTACCAATGTCTTCACATACAAAGTAACGACGAGTTGATAGTTCCCATATGATCGCACCATGGAATCCACGGGAGGCTCTATGCTTTTGTTGATTCCCTAGAAGTGTATCTCTAATCTCGATTAGCTGTCTATGAGACACAGTGATGCCTAAATTCAGTAGTCTAACAGGTCGGTCTTTTTCATTTGAAATCGTCACTTTTCCATACTCATTCTCAATCTCGATTTTCTCAATGGAACCTATATTCGAGATTAAACCCGAAGACATTAGATAACCGACCACGAGTTGTTCATCCCATCCAGGGCTATACAGAAAATCTGTAACATGTTGACCATCGACTATCAACTGCATTTGCGCTTCCACAGCGACTATTTCGCGTCTAATATCACGATTGTCACCATTGACCCTGATACAATCGATTTCTGAAACAGCATTCTTCATGTTATTACCTCTAACTACTGATTGTCTTCTGTTTTATCTGCTCAAAGGTCTGTTCAAGCATATCCAAAGACTCAGGATATTCTGGAGAATGATGTTCCAAAATGTTATTCACCATCTCCTTGGCTCGAACAGAAGAGTTCTTCGAACCTTTTTGAATCCATGATTCACCTGTCGACCTATCAATCACTTCAGACGGCATGAAATGCTCTGAAGCAAATCTCTCTAAGGTATGTTTCGCTCCCAGATATTGTCCACCTGAGCCGACTTTACTAATAAGATCTGTAAGGATTTCAAAATCTTCAAACTCAATACCTTCAATGATTCGATATGCCGACCCACATATTTCATTGTCAATCACGAGTTTCTCCAGAGATTGGCAATTCAGATGTGAAAGCATGCCTGGGCCAGATATCATATTAATTCTTGAAAGAGCTCCCAATATTGCTCCTAGTCCAGATTCGAAACCACTCTGTGAGTCTTCGATTTTTGCATCACTCGTTCCCAGGTACGCATGAGTTGGGAATCCATATTGCTTTCCAATCTCAGAAGATGCACACGATGTCAATATTGCCTCAATGGAGCTAAAACGTGGAGTTCCATATTTCATGTCAAATGTACCTGGAGCGCCTCCATAGATAATGGGTGAACCTGGCTTGGTCAACTGTGAGATCACTACTCCACTCAGAATCTCGACGTGACTCTGAATTAGCGTTCCTTGAATTGTGATAGGACTTGTAGCTCCGATAAGTGGAGCTGGAACTATTGTTGCAGGAATTCCGGACGAAGCACAGTCCATCAAATGCTGAGAAGCGATATCATCCCAAGTAAGTGGAGATGTCGGACAACAATCAAAAATTGCTCGAGGTTTTCGGATGAGCATATCCGAACCACCAACCATGGATTCGAGCAGAAGTTTCATAGACTTTACTTCTTCTTTCCTGAATGCGCCTGTTATGATTGGCTTTGACGCATGTTTTAGAACGATGTACAGACGATACAATCCAGAAAGTTCCTGTGGTACATCTGAAGGAACAAGTGCAGTACTCTGAAATTTGATATACTCAAGATTCTCAACGAGACTAGCAAGCTCAATGCAATCAATCTCAGTTCCTCGTCTTATCTCTCCAGAATGCCGGTCTTTGAAGTATACTGCTGAAGAACCGGGATTGTAGATGACCACCTCCGACCCAACTGTAAATTCATAACCTCCCTCACGATCGTAGAGCTGAAATGAGCGAGGAACCTTTCGGATAGACTCTTCGACGATTGAGGTTGGAAAACTCACTGTTTGACCTTTGACCTCGCAACCGGAAGTTCTCAGTAAAGCTAGAGTATCTTCATTTTTGACTAAAACACCGGTTTTTTCGAGGATTTCCAGAGACCCTGTATGAACAGATTCTATATCTTCAGTTGTGAGGAAACGAAGAGTAATCATTTTATGAACTGAAAACAAAATTGAACTTAAGTCTACATGATTGCAAATTTATCCTTGATGTTCTGTTCAATATCGAAAACGCGCTACTGTCGGGAAATTATATTAGCCACCTAGCACATCTAGTAATCACTCCTTTAAATTTGGAGGGTTTATTGATGGCAGAAATACCAACACCAACCTCGGGCTACTCGGCACCAGCCAAGAAGCGCCCATTGGGTGTAACAATACTCGCAGTCCTATTGATTTTAGGTGCAATATTGAACCTAATTAGTACCCCTGTAAACCTAGTCTTTAGTCCTCTATATGGGGGATACTACGCATTGATAGCGATAGTCGATTTGATTATTGGTATCGCTCTATTCCAAATGATCCCATGGTCAAGGATAGCAGCAA
>JBHLPA010000296.1:0-3534 GCA_048939935.1 Promethearchaeota archaeon
GGTGACGAGGGTTTTGAAAAGATATGTTTTGTAACATGCCACCTCATAAAATGTCTTAAAGAACAACTACAGGTAGTTAAAGCTCTGATTAACAAAGGGAAAATATCTATTACTGATTTCGACTATCCCGAGTTCAACAACGGTTGTGAGATAATTCCATAACTATGAGTACTTACAAATTGTAACTCTGTGGTTTCAATATTTAGCTTTTGAAAATTCGGCTGGGAAAATATATTAGAATCAATTTTGATTTCAATATTTAACTTCTATTTGAAGAAGGTAGAGAAGATGGAAAAGGAGATTTTAGCTACATATCAGGCCGTAACTCATAAACCTGATTGGCTTACAAATGATAGGTTAGAAGCAGCAATGAAAGGACATGGCGTCCTTGTCATGCCAGCTCTAGCTGTAGGCAACTCTGTTGCTGCAGACTTGAAGAGAGGTCTTGACATCCAACTCAAAGACGCTGCAAAAACAGAAATCGATCTGGACATTATTGTACAACGAGCAGTTAAGGCTGCAATGGGAGCAGGGGCATCGCCAGAGAACGCAGCTCTGCTAGTAGCATCCACACTATACTTAGCTGGGTCTGGGGCTCGAGCAGGAATGCCTATGGCAAACAGAAAAATAGGCGCAACAGCACGAATTGCAGCAGGTGCGAGCAGAACATCAGCAATCTCACTTCAAACAAATAAATTCACAAACAGACTGACTGCTTTTCCAGCATACACAGCCATTTACAAAGCTATTATGGACAAAACAGCAACCAGTATTGATGGAGCGAAGCTGCCCCTCTTCCTGAGCGGGGGAGCAATTTATGGGCACTCAGCACTTGCTGAGGACTATATGGTTCCCGAACTGGCAAAGAATCTTGGTAAAGTTGGAGCTGAAGCAATGGCAAACGCATTTGCTGGCGCTGCAATGACTCCAAGCCCACTCTGGTGTGCATTGATAAGTGCGGCTGTGACGATGGAGATTGTTCATCCAGATGCCTTTTCTGGTGAGGAATTTGGTCCATTCGGATCGAAGTCGTCAAGCTACTTTGCAGGCCTTGGTGCAGTAGAAGGCGCGGGACTTCCACCAAAAATCCACTGGCGAGGAACCAATGAGGAAGTAGATACAGCTGAAATCATTGGTGATTTTGGACTCATCCTAAAAGATATCGGCGGAGCATCATTGATTGGGTCCATGGCTTTGAACGAGATGTTCGCAGGATTTCAAGAAGCTCCCTTGATGTATGCTGGATTTTCGGGAGGACCTGTCAATCCCCCAAGTGGTCACCTCAACTCAGATGTCGTTCCAGTCTTGCGAATCCTCACACAAAATGGTTGGGACCTTGAGGATGCAGCAACAAAAGTTCGAGATTACAAACTTGGAGGATTCATTGATCCAGAGATGGCACTGGCTGGAATCAACAATATAGCTCGAAAAGCTGAACAAGCCTCTCGAGGATTCGTGACTGATGTCCTCATTAAAGCAAGTCAGCCTGTGATGACAAGAGCATTGACTCGCAGGATAAAAACTGCCTATGATATGATGAAAGATGGAAAAGGTCCAGGAGATATCTCAAAGAAGCTAGATGAGGAACGTCTGGCATATGTTGAAGCTAGAGGTTCTGCAGTCTTGACCGGTTTCCTTCAGATGCTTGGAGTCATCAAGGGAGAAGTGAAAATAAAGTTCACTGAACTAAGACCGCAGGCTCGTAGGTGTGACAATTTCACTAAAAAGTACTGGGGCTTTGATTCATTCATCAGTTATGATCTTGAGATTGATGGAAAGAAGTACCACATTGACAACTTATCTGCTGAAGCAACCATCGATTTTGTCTTGAAGGGCGAACATGCGGATGACCCGTTGTACGTGTGGGTGCTTTTCTGTGGAAATGTTGTCGCTCAGGAACTCCAGTATATCGGATTCAGCATCATGAACATTACAATACCAGCAGCGATGGGCGGAGCCTTTGGAATGGATGCCAAAAAGGCAGCCAAAGAGGCTGAAACAGGGGCTTATCTTACATGTGCAATTCCTGGGGGTAAGAGCAATGCTGAGAAGGTTGCTGAGCTAGCGAAAGAATTACATGAATGGCTGAAGTCAGAAAAGCACGATATTCTTCCAGATGCGTAGGGGATTATCCCCTACCTCTTTTTTTCTTTGGAGGATCGAAATGTTTGCTACTAATGATTAATGTGGACAATATCAGCGGTGAAGTGATCCCCTATCTCATTGAAACATCTATTGAACGAGGGGCAAATAATGTACATGTGGTTCCAGCGATTACAAAAAAAGGAAGACCAGAGTATCTACTTTTTGTGGACGTGAATGAAGAAATGCTTGAACCAGTTGTGGGATTTCTACTTGCAGAACTAGGCTCTCTTGGTTATAGAATAATCAGAGATGAACACATTCCTTCAGGTTATGAGGTTGAGAAGACCGAGATTGACTTGGGTTCTCTTGGTTTGCCAATCGACCGTGATGTCAGAATCAAGGTTGTAAGAAGAAGTAATGGATCAATATTAACAGCTAATGTTGAGTATGAAGATTTGCGAAACTTAGCTGAGAGTTTCGAAGGACAATCAGTACAGCTTTCAATGATGAAATTAAAGAGTCTAATAGAAGGAAATTTCCTCGAAAAGAGTCTTGAAAAGCAGAACAACAAGTAACTAGGCAAACGGAGAATCTTTATGACACCCACTCGTGAAATCCTTGAGGATCTTTCCTCAGGTAAGATTACAATCGAAGAAGCTGAGAAGAAACTACGCGACGCTGCATTAACGAGTGTCGGAAACATCGGAAGGATTGATATCAATCGACAAGAGCGAAGTGGCGTGCCGGAGGTTGTTTTTGCTGAGTCGAAGACTGCAGATCACATCATTCAGATTGTAGAAGAAATGGTTGAGAAGAATAATGCAGTGTTACTAACACGAGTTGACCAAAACAAACTTGGAAGACTAAAGAAAGAATTCGGAAACTTGGTCATTGATGTGACTGGTAGTGAAGACCACCTAACGGTTTTCATCCACAACGAGAAATGGTCAGACCCAGAAGTGGATGGAAAAATCGCAATACTAACAGCAGGCACCTCGGATGTTGTCTACGCTAATGAAACTGAGGCAATAGCACGAATTATGGGGGTTGAAACCTTTACCTTCTATGATGTGGGGGTAGCTGGGATTCATAGACTTATTGATCCCATAAAGAGAGTATTTGAGGAAGAGATTGACGCAGTTGTTGTGTTTGCAGGTATGGAAGGAGCCTTACCAACAGTTGTAGCCGCTCTTATCGATGCACCTGTGATAGGAGTTCCCGTTCCCACAGGATATGGATACGGAGGAAAGGGTGAAACTGCACTTGCTTCAATGCTCCAGTCATGTGCCCCTGGTCTTGCAGTTGTTAACATCGGTAATGGACTCGGTGCAGGTTCCATGGCAGCTTTGATAGCAAAGAGATGTGCAAAGAAGAAGCACTGAGTCTATACTTCTTCTTCTTCCACGGGTTGCTCGGTCAGGTCCTTCTGCATTATAACGATCTCTTCAC
>JBHLPA010000297.1:0-3509 GCA_048939935.1 Promethearchaeota archaeon
AGGTGTTGTCGGTACTGTTCCGGTTCCACCTGTAACCGTTACAGTGACATCATAAGATTCACCCTTCAGATAGATGCTGGAAATGGTGCAGAATATATAGCTGTCAAGAGCGGATGGGCGGACAATGACGTTTTTACTATCTCGGAAACACTGGTTGAAGATGATTCCCCTGAAGACACAAACGCAGCTGTTGGTGAGATCTCAGTAGATATTACGTTCACTCCACTGACAAATGGCACATACACAATTCGTATCTGGACTGCAGCTGCTGGAGAGCTTGGTGAATCTTATGATGTCACTGTAACGGTTACAGGTGGAACCGGAACAGTACCGACAACACCTCCCCCGGTCGATTTAGAAGGTATTTGGGAAATGATGTTAATTGCGGTGCCAACCGCAACAGGAGTGATTCTCTTGATTTTAGGGTATCTCGCTCTAAAAAGAAAGCAATAATGAGGTGATATAATGGCAATACATCCTGTTTTCGTACACTTTCATACCGGAATTCTAGCTGCGGCAGCTGTTTTAGGGTTGATAAACCTCTTACTTAGGATTCTCTTTCGAGATAGCATAAACACTCCCGGAACAAGATTGGCTAAAGTGTTTCATCAATTTGATGTGTTCATCTATATTGGAATTATCATTGGTTTCCTAGGACTGATTGCAGGTATGGTCACGGGTTTCATGGAGCCCGAATATCCCTTGAGCACACTGGTCTTAATACCAATAATGCGCTTCAAGATTCTTTGGTCAATTGTTTCACTTGAAATATACCTCTATCTTATGATTGTCAGAACAAAGCTTGGGGATAGAGTCTGGGTCAACGCATCAAGTTATTTCCCATATGCAATTCTAATCATAGTTGGCGGCGTTTTGATGATAATCATAGCTGCTCTTGGAGGAATACAAGAATATGGCACATCCATTCTGAAACCAGTTCTAGATTGGATTGGAATACCATGGCCGTGATAAGGAGAACCAAAAATGACAGAACTATTTGAAGCCCTCAAGAAGGAAGGGCTTGATATTGAGCCCACAGTATGCGCAAGATGCGGGTTCTGCACATTTGTATGCCCTGCATATCTTGACACTCTCTGGGACTCACAATCTCCGAGAGGCAAATTGTATCAACTTCGTTCACTTATCAAGGAGAACAAAAAAATCCCTAAGGATTTTGCCGACAGGATTTTCTATTGCACACTATGTGGAGCTTGTCAGGAAATATGTCAGACAAATATTCCTTTGCTTAGATTCTGGCAGCTCACAAGACAAGAGGTTGGTAAGCTGGAGGAATGGCCAGAGATAGTGGACTACATTGATGAGTCACTCCAACAAAGCCAGAACATTATGGAGATGGACCAAGCTGACAGAACACTCTGGACTGACATGGTAGACGATTTGGTTGAGGACAAGATTGGAGTAGAAGCTGAAGTCGCGTACTTTGCTGGATGCAACATCTCATTCAAAGGAACTTTAGCACATATGGGTGAAAACACAGTCAAAGTAATGAATGCGGCAGGTGTTGATTTTACAATTCTTGGCGACAATGAATTCTGTTGCGGAAATCCCTACTTTGTTGCTGGTGGCTTTGAAAAAGCTAGAGAATTAGCTGTACACAACATTAAGGCGCTAAAGGATTTGGGAGTCAAAACTGTGGTTTTCAACTGTCCGGGATGTCACAGAGCATTCGCTGAAGAGTATCCCCACCTAATTGGCAAGGAAGCTGTAGAAGGTCTTGAATTTCTCACATTCTCTCAGTTTGTTCTTGGATTGCTTAAAGAGGGAAAAATCAAATTCACAAAGGAGTATCCCCATAAGGTTGTATGGCATGATCCATGTGAATTAGGTAGACATCAAAATATCTACGAACCAGCTCGTGAGGTCCTGCATGCAATACCCGGCCTTGAATTGAAAGAGATGAAACATAAACGAAACAAGGCTCGTTGTTGCGGCGGAGGTGGGTTACTCAAAGGGACAAAACCAGTTGCGTCAGTTCGTATCGCAGGAAGAAGAGTTGAAGAAGCTGAAAAGACAGGAGCTGAGATTCTGGCAAGTGAATGTCCCTCATGCACAATGTCACTAAATGATGGAATTGAGAATCGGAAATCAGAGATAAAATTCAAAGATCTCTCTCAGATAGTCGTTGAAGCCTTAGGTCTTTAGGAGGGTTAAAGATGAATTTGGAAAAACACAACAGGAATTTGGCAGACATAGTAGGTGAGGATTTCTATTCTTCTGAGAAGTTCATGGCAAATTTATACTCACATGATATCGCAGCTTTACCAGGTATCGTCCATGATGTGATCAATCCCAAAGCCGATGCGGTGGCTCAACCAACAACTGCTGAAGTTGTATCCAATCTTTTGAAGTATTGTAGACAGAACAGCATACCAGTTGTTCCCAGAGGACACGGTACTAGCGGATACGGAGGAGCCTTACCAACACGGGGTGGAATTGTTTTAGAAATGACCCGAATGAATGAGATTCATCATATCGATAAAGAAAACATGACAGTGGAAGTCGGTCCAGGTATTATCTGGGGTAAACTATTAGAAGAACTTGAAGACGAGGGAGTTAGTGTTGCTGCATATCCGTCAAGCGCTCCTTCTAGCACAGTTGGTGGCTGGGTCGCTGCTGGTGGTAGTGGCATTGGAAGCACAAAGTATGGGGGGATTTCTGAACAAGTAGTGGACTTAGAAGTTGTTCTGCCAGATGGAGAGATTATTCGGACAAAGGAAACTTCTGAAGAACACTTCAGAAGAGAAATGGAGCAGAGGAGTTATGGAAGTGGTGATTCCTTCTATGGTGATGTTTCAGAGGACATGAGATATAACTCAGACTCCACTCAATTGTTTATAGACAGTAACGGAACACTTGGCGTCATCACAAAAGTTGTGTTGAAGATAATTCCATTGAGACACATTAAGCCAACTACATTGTCATTCCGGAGTCAAAACTTGATGGTTGGTGCTCTTCAAGATATCCTTGAAGCTACCAGACCATTCTATCTTCATTTTATTACGGATCAGTTCTATAGAATGCTCAATGAGATAGACAAAGCACCACCAACCACTGGGGAATTCATAATCTCATGTTCGTTTGAAGGAACTGATGATGAGATAGAAACAGAAATTGAAAAGGTTAAACACATTGTTAGTAGATACAGTGGGACTTTTGAATCAGAAGAAATAGCAGAGCATGAGTGGGATGAACGTTTCTATCCTATGCGAATTAAAAGGCTAGGTCCAAGCTTAGCTCCCTCTGAGGTTTATGTACCAATTGAAAATCTAGATGAGTATCTCGACCATATGAACGAGCATTTCAAATCCGAAAGATTTGCTCTTGAAGGAGCAATTACTGACAAAGGAGAAGTGGCTGTTCTAACATGGTTCCCAGATGATGAACGTCGTACGATTTCATTCCTGATGGGATGGTACCGTTCGCTTGATGTAATCAACATAGGTTTGAAACATGGGGGCAGGGCATATTCAATCGGTATGTGGAATGCT
>JBHLPA010000298.1:0-3504 GCA_048939935.1 Promethearchaeota archaeon
CTCAGAATATCCCCCCGGGAAAGTAGTAGCCAAGTAAGAATAATACGGCTAGTCCAGCTAGTCCAACTACGATGTCACGAATCATCTGGTCATTCCCCAGATAGGGTGTGGCACCTCCCCAGTTGAATCCCACATACATTGACAGTCCCATGATAGTTAGACCTGATGCATCTAGCCAGACAATTGGAGTGCTAGTCATCGCCAAGAGAATCAACTTCCAGACAAACAGAGATAGTAGTCCTGTGATGAATCCCCTCACCAATCCTGACGATGTAGGCATCTTCGGGTCTACCAACGCCATGAACGTCCCAAGAAGATATGTCCCGACTATAATGAAAACTAGATTTGACCACCAATAGGAAAACCATGAGGACAATGGACCGCCCAAAAACGCGAGCAACCAGAATATTGGAGTCATAATCAGAAAGATTGCAGTTTCGAAGACCAGATGACCAATATTCTCCTCAAGACGATGTTTCAAATTAAATGTAACATAACTCTGCTCTGGAGTCTTTTTGTGGTCATTCTCAAGGAATTGACCAACATCATCTATCTCAACAGGTCCAAACTCAGCTCTCCATCCATGGCTTGATAGAACTGATTTGGAAACGGAACTAGCAACGAGTTGAGGAAGTATCAGTCGTCTATGAGTGACCTTCCTCTCTAGTCCCGAGTTCTCAATTTCGTTAAGAACCGAATCTGTATCAACATGACCACCTCGACTGCCACACCATGCATTTATGCCATGAGAGTCAACAACAAGAAGATGACATTTCAGTTGCTGTCGTTCAATAGATTGAATGACACGGTGAACAGTGAGATAGTAGTTCACAGTGACAAGAACAGGCGCCTTTGAATCAGCTCCGTTGAAGGAGTATATTCCCGGATCCCACTTGAATGCAAGACCCGGCCACATGAGTTCACTACAAAGAATGCATAGATAATACTTCAGACCTTTCTTCAATTAGCTCGCCTCCGCGACATAGAGCACCAAGAGTCCACCCATGAACTGGACTTTGTACTTGAGTATCAGTCCTGTGTTTTTCATTGTCTTTGCTACCTTATGATATGGATGATATCCCAATCCTGTCAGTTTTCCAACAATCCAGTAGCTGATTCGTCTTATTTGACTCACGATACGAGCGAAGAGTATACCACGGGGTTCACCCTCGCCACCAATAACAACAGTACCACCGGATTTTACATGACTTGCAGCAACTTGTACAAATTTCTGTACCTCATCCTCTTGAAGCTCGCTAATCATTAGTGTGCTAACAACCACATCAAAGGACCTCTCAACAGAACTAGGATTCAATGCATTTCCAAGTTTAAACTCCACTCTACGGCCAAGGTTTTTCGTCTTACTCTTTTTCTGAGCAATCGCAAGCATTGCTTCGTTGGTGTCTATGCCGATTCCTCTAACACCTCTCCGACCAGCCTCGATGAGTAGATCTCCTGTTCCGCAGCCAATATCAAGAACTCTACTTCCTCTTGGAAGAAGTTCCCTGATTATGTACTCCCTCATTGCCTTGTTTTGCCATAAAGTTAGAATCCCTATCCAACGGTCATATTGATGTGAAGATATCCCCTCAGAGAGTTTCATCAGAATTGTTGCCACACAATCATCCATCTTCTCCTTTCTGGGGCGTTTTTTCATCTTTTCGGTCTTTCAACAAAAGTTGTTGCAGATTCTTTGTTCACTATTCCAAATCTTGCTTTAATCCGATTCTCTATTATATCATGACCAGCAGATAATCTGGGTAATCAGTATGGAAGGAGTACTCAGAACAGGCACAGGTGAAATCCGTTTCTTCTGGAAACTTGCAGTAACTCTCATACTGATTTTTGCACTAATCGTCATCAGCAGACTCAGTTTGATACTTGTAGTCCAATTGTTCTTCCTCTTGCAGGGGACGCCCTCTGCTGCTGCTTTTCAGAACGCACAAATCTTTGCGGCTGAATCAGCTGTAGGTCAGGCGATTGCGAGTTCGTTGGACCTCCTCTTGATACTCTTACTCGTTATCCTCATGATTACACGTATTGAGAAACACGATTTTCACTGGGACATCATTGGTTTGAATCCTAAACGCAATACCCTTCCTTTCGTGATAATTGGATTAGCTATTGGAGGTGCCATCTTCTTTGGAGCCATTATATTTGGAGCACTTCTCCACATACAGGTGCTCTCAATTATACCTGACTTCAGCCAATGGCCAATCTTGAGCACGTTAGTTGCCACACTGATATTCTATATTTTGAATAGCTTCTGGCAAGAGATTGTGTTTCGAGGATATCTGCAGACTTGGGCTGTTGAGGAATATGGTAGATTATTTGGAATTCTAGCTATCACATTGGTCTTTGTCATTTTTCATGGACTGGTTCAAACCCTGACACTCATTGGAACCATCTCAGGTCTCTTAATTTTCGGCTTTATTGGGTTGTTATACGAAAAAACAAGATCTCTCTACTTGGTAGGCGTGATTCATACAGCTCTTAACTTCCTGCCTGTTCTATTCAACATATCGTGGCAAGGATTAGAAACTGTCATCATTTACGGTATTGCACTTGTACTGCTGGTCCTATTGATACACCAAACAGAGCAGCCAGATTCAACTAGCTCTCTGTAGATTATGCTGCAAGATCATTGCAAGTCGAATACCTTTTGACCTGCCATCATACTAACTCTTGCTTGAATCTAATTTTCTATAAACCGCCCTCATGCGAGTTCCTACTATGAAAGAAGGAAGAAGATTCCTGCATTTTTTTGATGCTGACGAATATGAAGACATAGTCCCAGAATCCGATGAGAAGAAGAAGATTCCTCCTCCTCTATTTCAACAGCCTTTCCCTGAAGATGCCTCACTTATTGACCTGATTCCCCCTGATGAGTTTTCCATCGGTAAGGCTTCATTTCTTGATCTTGTCAATAGCAGAAAGAGTAGAAGAAAATACACTTCGGATTCCCTCTCCTTAGAAGAATTGTCTTTTCTCCTCTGGTGTACTCAAGGAGTAAAACAGGTTTTAAAATCAGGTCGAGGAGTTAAACGTACTGTTCCATCTGCAGGTGCGAAAAGCCCGCTTGAAACATATCTAGTTATCAATAGAGTGGAAAATCTAGACCCCGGTTTCTATCGATACATTTCTTTTAGTCATCAATTATTATTCATAAAAAGAATAGAGAATGCAGAAGAAAAAATGGGCCAGCTAGCTTTTGACCAGAAGTTTGTAGGAACAGCTCCTGTCATTTTCATTTGGACCGCCGTCCCTTATCGAACTGAGTGGCGTTATACGATACTCTCACACAAATTTATCGCTGTTGACCTGGGAATTGTGAGTCAGAACCTCTACATGGCTTGCGAAGCAGCCAACTTAGGAACTGTGGCTATTGGTTATTATGAGCAAAACAAGTTGGATAAGCTATTTGATCTGAATACAGATGAAGAGTTTGTTGTATTACTCGCCCCTGTGGGGAGATATCAAAAAGAAAAGAAACTCACAGAGTTC
>JBHLPA010000299.1:0-3491 GCA_048939935.1 Promethearchaeota archaeon
TCTTCTCCTTTCGAGTGACCATTCTGAAGAGTGCAAACTCTATTGCTTCGAGAATGGAAGTCTTCCCGGATCCATTGGGCCCAACGATTGCCGTGGAACCCTCCTCAAGGATGAACTCCTGCTTCTTGTAGACCTTGAAGTTCTGGAGTGCTAGTCGTCTGATCACTATTCCGCACCTCCAAAGAACTTGGGCATCAAAGCCTTTACTTGTTCAGCTCTACTATCACCGGTTTGTTCCATATATTCCAGAATTGAGGTTTCTACATCAAGTGGTTCAGAGAGCTCAATCGGTCTTGGACCCATCGAGGACCAGTTTGGTTCAATGTGAAGAAAGAGAGGATCAAGCTGCTTCTCTCCGTACTCAAGCAGACCAGCTCTTTCAATCCCTCTCTCAGTTTCACTGTCAATCATTCCATTGACCTCAACAATGATGATTGGTTTCTCCTTCTTCGGTGATAGTTTGTTGAGGGAGCTCTTTAGCAAGTTGTTCACCTCATCTGCTCCCATTCCCGTTATATCAAGCCCTCTGACAAACTTGAACTCACGTACATCGTTGAGGGTCTGTAGCGTATACTCATTCTTGCCCGAGCTGTCAATGTCCACGACTATGAGCTTCTTCCTACCACCCATCTCACGACTCCAGTTCACAACACAAGTAGAACCAGGTCTCCCAATGTCATACTCCTCATCCAACCAGAAGTTGTGTTTGTGTCCGCAACCATAGTAGTTGAAGTAGATGGGTAGGTTCTCTATACGTGTCTGAATATCATGAGCGAAGAACAGTGCGATGTCCTCTGTTGGGTTTGCATTGTTCATGAAATACTCTAGCTGGTGCGGAAACGTCCATGATACGAGATGCATCTCCACCTTCTTTCCATCAAAGGTTTCTGTATATTTTCTGTAGGGCTCTGACCCTGTCGAAACGATGAGCTCCATTGTTTCGAGACCTCGAAGTGGACTGTAAGCATACCTGTAGCCATAGGGAAGATCGTGATTACCATCGAGACATATGAGTCGTACCTTGTCTTTCAGTTTCTTGAAGAGCTCAATAACGAAAATCATGTCCTCATTCTGTGGTAGCGCGGAGTGAAACAAATCTCCAGAATGTAACAAGATATCAGGACTGTGTTTCATTGCCATCTCGATAGCTTTCTTTAGACATCGTCTAGCATCCTCTCTTCTTTCTGATAATTGGAAGAGCGAACTACCTAGATGCGAATCAGAGATGTGGGCGACACGGACCATGCATACTCACCACCCTGTCATTGGATTATGTGAAGGGCGGTATTTGAATCATCTCGTTCAGATTGGACAAGCAACATGTTCGTCTTCCTTTAATACTGCGATGATGTTGTACAAGCATTCTCCACAGAGGACAGACGAGAAGAGCGCACTCTTAGGAGCCAAGAACTCTAAGGCCTTCTGCATCTCCTCCACACTGACCTCTTGGCCTCGGACCTTGATGTAGCGTTGTTGTGACATGCAGTAGTATCTCTTGTCCTCTCCAAGATATGCCAACCAATAGCAGAGGTCATCCTGGTCTGTCTTGCTATTGATGAACTCTTGTGAAACATGCTCGCTACCTATCAATTCAGTGTCAACCTCTATCATGATCATCTTTCTGATTTCTTTGTCATTGACACACAGTTGCTCCCCCTCGAACTCTCTGAAACATGGACACTGTTTGATTAGAAACTCCGTACCATCTGACAACTCATTCGCCCCTGAACTAGAAGACAGAATCTAATCCTTCAGGGGATTGATAAGCACCACGAAACATAACCCCCTCTCCGTTTCCGATTTCTCCTAATGAACTCCGCTGTCGTTCTAGGTATGCCGACATGCTTAGCAGCCTCAGGATTCAGTTCAATTGCTCTCTGTTATGCTTCTTCGGTCTTGAATCTACGGCCCATTTTTCAACTAACCACAAATGTTTCTTTTCTGTAGTGTGTTTCCTCATCCACAAATATGACCTCCATATCGTGAGAATCTAGTCATGATAGTAACAGCCCTGACTGCTGTATAGGTCCGCCCTATTCAATATGCCATTTTAGAAATTCATCTAAAACACTTTAGAAGACATTTCTGTTCAACGTCTTTACACTTACTGCTATATCATATTAGCATATGTTCATTCATGTTGATTTATGTTACTTATAAACCCGTAGGAAAAGTGTGACAGGTTCAGTCTTACAAAGAGACAATTTTTTGGAGTTTTCGTTTTCAATTCTGAATTTCAAATGCGAGCCACAATTCATCGTTTTCACTGAGGTAGAGTATGGTAATTAAACATGTACAAATACAATGACAACCGGCCTAAAGAAGTCCGAAAGGTCGCAGAATCCCCATTTGATTACCTCATCTTGAAGTGTGATCCAGATGGGAGTAGACCTCCTGAACCTTGGTAATAACAATTGTTAATTTGGCTCAGTGATATTTTTAGAACTTCACTGAGCTTCTCTTCTTTTTCTAGCATCGATTTGAACGGTTGATACAAATAGTCCTCATATCAGATTGTGGAACAACGATTTCAATGAGCGAGAAAACCGATTCAATTCAAGTGTTGGTACATCCTATTGGTGGTGAAGCACAAAAAGGACTGTTGAAGTACTGGAAGGAAGGACCGGAAATAGAACTAGAAAACGGAGTCTTGATTCGGGGTGATTCTGGAGCCTCTTTTCGCCATCTCAAGCATACTTCAAACCTCCCTGTATTGAAAAAGACGGACTTCGTTTCTCTCAAGCCGATTTTGGTAACAGAGATGGATTATTCTACTCATCCAATTGGAATAGATATGATGTATCCTCCAAGTTCTGACAGATGGATACTGCATGTTGTAGAAGATGAAAACAAAGCTGTTTTCACAGTTCAACCACTAACAACGAGGGACCGATATCTGCTATCAATTTCGGACATTAACACTGGATCTATCATTAAAGCGTATCTGATTCACAATTATGAGATTTCACTCCTATCAATGAAGAATGATATACGAATTCACAAGGATTTGTTCGAACGAAATCTGGAACAACCTGACATTGAATCACTATTAGACTCGAAATCACCTTCATGGCCCTTTATTTCCTCTCTTGTTGAGGATGTCACGATTCCAAATCTGACACTCAAAGATACAATGAGAGAAACCCTTCAGCAACTTGTTCCTCGGTCATTTCCTCAAACAGTAAGAGACCAGATTTTGGCTTTCTTGGCATGGCTAGCTTCACCTGAAATCCCAGTCGAAGATCCACTTGATTTCAGAACGAAGCTCGCGTCTGTCAATACATTTCGTTTTCTTGTCGTGGGTCATTTGGTATGCATGATTGATAATATTTCTCCACCTTCATATGTTCGTATCATGATGTTGGCAGCTAGAGGGATGTTGAAATCGACCGATCAACCGCTTCCTGAGGCAGATCTGGAAAATTCTTGGATACGAGCAGAAGTGGAAATTCAAGAGCAATTTCCGGATATGATGAAACGTGTTACTGATT
>JBHLPA010000300.1:0-3486 GCA_048939935.1 Promethearchaeota archaeon
ATTGCAAGGAGAAGATGGCAGTTTACAAGGTTCCTACTGACGTTGAGTTTGTGAAAGATCTACCAAAAACTCAGGTAGGTAAGATTCTTCGAAGAGAACTTCGTGGACAGGAAGACTAGTAACATCAACCGGCGGCGTGCGAACGCCTCCGATTGGTTACTTTTGCTAATCCCCAGGTTGTAAGATATCAGTCTGCAGGTTCTCGATAAGTGAGAGTACTTCAGGTCGTCCTAGTAATTTGCGACGAGTTTCACTTAAGTTGTTTATAACACAGGCGACTCCAACAATTTGAGCTCCTATTTTCTCTACAACTTTCGTTACAGCAAGTACCGATGTACCTTGAACCAGCCAATCATCAACGATAGCGACACGGTCACCAGCATCGATTGAATCAGAAACCAGAGCAAGACGGCGGTCTGCGAATTTACTTGAAGGTAGAATCTCAACTGGTCGTTCATAATCATCCGGCAAATATGCAATGGAACGAGCAGGGACAATTCCACAACCTAGATAGTAAGCTATAGCACTACCAAGAGCAAGACCTCTTTGTTCAATCCCTATCACTTTATTTGGTCGAACTTCAACGAGTGGCTTGGCAAGAGTGACTACAGCTTCATGGAAGACACTTGGATGTTCGAGGAGTCTGCTGATGTCACATACAGCCTTGCCAGGTTCTGGCCAGTCTTTGATTACTTCGACATACTCTGTGAAATCTACATCTGCCATTGTTTCAACCTGAGCTGGGTTAAGCTGAGGAAGATTTTATTCTTTCTGTATCACTTAATGTAGGGATGTATCATGACTTTTCTTGTGCTTGCACACGAAACAGTTAAGATACAACATCAGGCAATGATTGATATTTAGTAAGGTGGCTCAGAGCTGTAATGATTATCCCAGGCACAACCATCTCACTAACCCTTACTCCAACAAATGTAGAGGTTCGGGATAAGGGGATGGTGAAGAAAAAGATACCTCTCAAGGGAAAATCCTTTGACGATGTTGCTCTGGAGCTTCAGAAATACATTCGATACCTTGGAAAAAGATTAGCTCCAGGAGTACTCGAAGATGTGCTAGATCGGATTGGTCTTCCAAAAGCAAGGAGAGTATTAAAAGCAGAACTCATGGAAACACCGAAAGAACCTGAACCAGTACCCGTAGAACCAGTTGTAAAGGACTCCGAACTTGAAGTACAACCTGAACTACCAGAGGAACCCGAGAAAAAACGCAGAGGTCTTCTGAGTAGGAAAAAGGAACAGGCTGCAACCTTTGTTGAAAGTCCAGGAGTTAGTGCAGACGAGAAAGGAGCAATCGATGTCGATGACTTCGATGATATTGCAGACGCCCTTCAAGCTGTAGAGTCCCTAAGTGATTCTTTCATGACCGGATCATCGGTGGATGAACCAGTTAAAAAGAAAAAAGTGGGAATCAGTGTCAACCTTGCAGGGAGTGAAGAGGTTTTTGCTACAGGGAAATCCTATGCTAGAATCGGAGAAGCAAAAGCGTCTGAAGAAGAAGTAGTTGAGGAAGAATCAACTGAAGAACCTGAGGAAATTGAAATCATTGCGGAAACAATAGAAGAGGAAGGTGAGATGGAACCTGAACAACAGGTTACACCTGCTCATCAAATCAAACCAATTATTGAAGCCAAGTGCTTGCTACTAGGTGAGGACGGCGTTGGGAAAGAAAGTCTCAAAGCAAAAGCAGATGTGTTGCCGATATCTTTGGAAGACGAGTCTGTTTCAGAACACATCTTTGGGCGAATCTTCGAAGGAGCAAATCACCGAGTTGATCTTAGAGTATGGTCGTTTGATTTAGCCGTCAAAGCCAAGGTCCAAAGAAAGGAGTTCTATAAAGATTCGCAAGTCCTGATAATTGTCTATTCAGCCTCAGATAGATGGAGTTTCGAAAGCATTGATTTCTGGCTCAGAGAAGCAACATTGTCAACTGAAGAAATGCCACCTATTGTGATTGCGGCTAACAAGATTGATCTCAGAACCGAACCTGGTGAAGATGAAGGGGACGCACCTGTCAGTTATGATGAAGGATTCAAATTTGCTGAGGAATTAGCAAAACGGTATGGAACAGAGGACTCTCTCCATCCTGTTGCATACGTTGAAACTTCCTGCACAACTGGAGAGGGAGTGGAAGACCTCTTTGAGACCGCTGCTCAGCTCTTTGAAAACTCTGTCTGATATGAGCCCACTTAAATGGATAGATGAAAATAGATCACTCAGAGAATTCAAATACTAGTCCGTCAAAAAGTTAACCGGCATAAATCTGTATTAGAAGTCCCCAAAACATAGAACGTGGTGCTTACATCGGTCGAATATTGTGAAAGCTGTGGAAAAGAAATAGACTCAATACAACCAGCTAGAAATCTGGAAGACAATTTCGCCAATGACACGCGGCAGAATCTGAATATCTGCACTGAGTGTTTTAAGAAACGATTCAAGATTGTATCCAAGAAGAGAAGTGGATATGGAGGAACTATCTATGAGCTTGAGGAAAAAGCACCTCCCAGATTCGGGCTGGGAAGCACCTCATTCAGTTGTCTGAAATGCAATTGGGTTGCTTGGAATGATCTTGGTTTAGAGGTACATATGAGAAACAAACATTCGGACTAATTCTCAGGATTCAGTGCCATCGGATTGCGGTCACGTATAATTTCATGTCCAGTTATCTTTAATCCGTCAATCCTACGAGCCGCACTTTCCAGCATACCCATCCTATATGTGGCCGTACGGGGACCCACAGCATGGAGCCAATCTAGATTCGACAAGTCCAACTTCTCGTGAGCTGCAAAGTATAGCTTGAGGTCTTCTCCAATTTCACGTGAACGTTCGAACATAGCTGCGGTAAGACCAAGACTCGGTGCAGCAAAAGCAAGTAATACCCAGATGAAGATTAACCGGTCTGTACTAAAATACCCATAGAAGAAGACAAAGCCCGTGAACATCGGTTGAACCAATGAGAGAATGACGAGAATCAGGGACAGGTGCTGAGTGATATCATCACTCCCGAGACCTGCAATTCCAATAACATCCTGGTCAGGAGGAAAGAGATAGATCAAGACAGATCCTGACGCCACTCCAACCACAAATGCTGAAAATGCTATGAATAATGAGTACGAAAGCGGATGGTCCGTCCAGACAGCATTGAAGCTTGTGACTGATTGGACAACCAGAGAGAGGGCTATAATGAAAGCACCTGCTATGAATCCATGCCAACTGAAGAACTCATATTTTCGGGCCATTATCTCATCAGTCAAAGTCAATAGCATCCCTAACTATTCTATGGTCAGATAATACTCATGTGGTCTTAAAGTTTCTCATTTTATATTCCCCATTACCCAATTTTCATTAATTACTGGTAGTATGTACGCATTTATACATGGTAGAGTTTCATAGTACAATTCTTCGTCCTTCGAAGGAGTAATTTATTAGCATTCGGACTCAGCTCATCCTAGTGAGAGAAAGGCTTCGGAGT
>JBHLPA010000301.1:0-3472 GCA_048939935.1 Promethearchaeota archaeon
TCACACCAATCAAGAGAGAGTTAGTAACACCTTGGGCAAACATCTTCCTAATTGGGGAAACTTTTCCTGATTTGAACGGCAGCGAATTCCAGAGGATTGCTTTAGGAGAGGTAAAAGGAGAGCCTCCTAAATATAGACCAAATTGGGAGAAGCGGTCGATGAACGTAATTCTTGAGGCTCATGAACGTGGATTCATCAGATCATGCAACAATGTTGGAAGAGGTGGTGTTGCTGTAGCACTCATGAAAATGGCTATGAATAGTGAATACGGCTTCAAACTCAATATGGACTATATTCCTGGTACTGTGAATAGCTTAGCTCAGGCATTGTTCTCAGAAACCTCATCTCGATATCTGGTTGAAGTAACTGAAAGTAACCAACCAGAGTTCCTCAAGATAGTAGAAAAGTATGAAACCACTTCATGTGAACTTGGACTTACAACCTCAAAGCCTATTGCAGACTTCAGCAAATTCACTATACCCATGAATAAAGCGAGAGAAGCGTTCTCTGGAGGATTGAGTAAGTTTCTGGATTGAGGACTAGTTCTCTAGAGTTTTTATTATAGCAGGAAATAAGGCATATTCAAATGCATCCAGAATCAAATGTAAGGTGAGGTATAGGTCGGATATTGCTCGTAAGATATAGAAAGTGAGGAAATTAGTTTGATCACTGCTGAGCGTGTATTTGTCATTGATTATGGAGGACAATACACACACCTCATAGCAAGAAGATGCCGCGAGCTTGGAATCTATGCCGAGATAGTTTCACAAGATACAAAGTTTGGAAACCATGGCCCTACGGGAGTTAAGGGGATAATTATGTCCGGAGGTCCTCGGACAGTCACACCTTCAGACCTTGATACAACCTTTAGGGAGAACTTGGCGACATTCGCTATGCGAGGTATAAAGGTATTAGGGATATGTTTTGGTCATCAGCTGCTAGCTATACATCTTGGGGCAAAACTCTCAACAGAAGGAAATCCAGAGTATGGACAGATAGATATTGAAGTCATTGATAATGAAACATTGCTTAAGGGCTTGGAGACAAAACAATCAGTTTGGATGAGTCATAGTGATGAAGTGGTCGAGTTACCAGAAGACATGAAGGTTCTAGCAAAAAGTGGTGACAAACAAGTCGCAGCATTTTGTGACATTTCAGATTCAGTATTCGGAGTTCAATTCCATCCAGAAGTCACTCATACACCAAACGGATTAACTATACTCGAAGCATTTCTCAGAGACATCTGCAACTACCAACATACTTGGAAACCAGAAGACCAAGTAGATGACATTCTCCAATACATCAAGAACACTGTGGGTGAGTCCCGAGTTCTCATGGGAACCAGTGGGGGCGTTGATTCAACTGTTGCAGCGTATTTAATCAGGGAAGCGATTGGCTCACGACTCTTCTGTGTGTTTGTTGATAACGGATTACTTAGACAGGGAGAAACTGAAGAAGTCATCAAATCTTTTAGTGATATGAGTTTTGAGAACTTCGTTGCAATAGATGCAAGTGATGAGTTTATTGATGCACTTACAGGGATTGAAAATCCTGAAGAGAAACGGGCAATTATCGCAGACAAATTCATTGAAGTTTTTGAGCGTAAGGCCAAGGAGTTAGAGTCTGAATATGGAAGATTCGAGTTCCTCGGACAGGGAACCATCTATCCTGATCGGGTAGAAAGTGCTGCAACAGGAAAAGACACGGCAGTCATCAAGAGTCATCATAATGTTAGACTTCCTGATTGGATGAAACTGAAACTTGTTGAACCTCTCAGAGATCTATACAAAGATGAGGTCAGGCAGGTAGGTCTAAAGATTGGTATTCCGAAAAGATTGATTCATCGCCAACCATTCCCAGGACCCTCTCTTGCGATTAGAATAGGAGGCTCTGTAACTAGAAAACAACTCACAATACTGAAACAGGCAGATGCTATTCTTCAGGAATCATTAGTGGAGGATCCAATCTACCCGCAAATCTGGCAATCATTCTGTGTCCTTCTTCCAGTTAAGTCTGTAGGCGTGATGGGTGATGAGAGGACATATGATCAAGCGATAGTGATTAGAATTGTGGAAAGCAAAGATGCGATGACTGCATCAGTAAGCACACCCGCTTGGCCAGTACTTCTAAAAGCGGCATCAAGAATAGCAAATGAAGTCAAAGGTATAAACAGGGTGGTTTATGATCTTACATCCAAACCTCCTGGGACAATCGAATGGTATTGATTTCATTCCGGAATTATATCCCAAACCACAGACTTAGAAAGCGTAGTATATCCTATAAGAAAAGGCGGAAAACAATGAGAGGCAAGCTTGTCTATCCCTATTCAAATGCACTCTTAGAATATGAGTTCAAGAAAGATCATCCTTTGAAACCTGATAGACTAAAACTTACTTATCTTCTCTCCAAACAACTTGGGCTATTGGAAATAGTAGACGTAATGGAACCAACTACCGCGTCCAGAGAAGAACTCGAGTTGTTTCACTCACAAGAGTACATAGATGCAGTGATAGATAGTGGTACAAACAATAATCCACATCCTGAATACGGTCTTGGAACAGCTGATAATCCCATTTTTCCTCTGATACATGATACTGGTGCAAGATATGTTGGAGCTACTCTTGATGCAATGCGTGCAATAATGAAAGGATCCTCAAACGCGTTCTGTATCTCCGGTGGATTGCATCACGCACACAAAAGCGAGGCTTCCGGGTTCTGTATATACAATGATATTGCGATTGCTATCAACATGCTCCATCAAAAAAAAAAGTGTAAAGTGCTCTATTATGACATCGATGCTCATCATGGGGATGGTGTTCAGGGAGCATTCTATAGATCAAAAGAAGTATTGACCATCTCAATCCATCAGACAGGAAAAACACTGTTCCCGGGAACTGGATTCATTTATGAAACTGGAGGCGCAGAGGGAGTTGGCAACTCTGTGAATATACCCTTACTACCAGGAGCCGGGACTCCAGAATTGATTCGATCCTTCGAGGAGGTAGTCGTTCCTCTATTCGAATCCTTCAAACCAGATCTTCTTGTCACTCAATTGGGAGTCGATGGACACTATCTTGACCCTCTGGCTAATCTGGCATATACATCTCATGGCTATGAAACAATACTTCGTAAATTGAGAGTAATGGCAGACGATAATTGCGAACTGGGATGGTTGGCTGTAGGAGGAGGAGGATATCACCCTGTTAATGTTGCACGTCTTTGGTCCCTCTTTCTGGCAGTGATTCTTGATGAAGATGTCCCAAAGAACATTCCAGATGAATTCAAAGAGATATGTAATCAGATGGGTTACGATGATGTCCCTGCAACTATGAGAGATGAGGAGGAGGTCATTCAGATGTACATCCCTAGAGAACAGATCTCGTTAAATTTCGAAAGAGCAATTCGACGAGTGAAAGAGCTAATATTCCCATACCATGGACTCTAAGTGCTATATATCATCGTCTACTTTTAG
>JBHLPA010000302.1:0-3457 GCA_048939935.1 Promethearchaeota archaeon
TGCAAGACTTGAGTCTATGATGGTTTTTCTACTATATATAGGAGCACCCAACGAAATGGTCTGTTCTAATGGCCGGAGAACGCAGTCTTGGGGAGTCTTATAATGCAAAAGAGAGGAGCTCTGGATCTCAACAAAAAACCAAGTTTCGCAAGTACATCGATGATTTCATCCCCTTAACAAATGGCCATATGCAGGTAGATGGGCAAATTGGTCTATGTGAAACTCGGAAATAAAGCAGGACCATTATGGATTATAGGCAAATGGATGCCTTGCTGAATCTTTCCTTGCAATGATCTCTTCAACACTCTGTCGGCCCTCAAGTGCTCGTCTAATCGCGTGTCGCACAGCGATGAAGTTGTTGATGTGAACCCGTGTTGTGTTGACCGCACTTGGATGGACAAACACGTTTGCCGCTATCACTAAGTCAGGTACGAGTTCCTCAGGGATAATTGTGTCAGTTATTGTTCTTCGTACTGCATCAGCAACAGCTCTTTGAGCAACATCATAAACCATCATCTTGTGGTGTTCAGATGTTATTGTGACAGTTGGAGCAAAAACTGTTGTCAGTTCCAGGTCTTTGATTATGTTGGATGGATGAGTGTCCTCGGTGACCTTTCCAGCGTTCTCAACAGCCACGCTTAACGGACCATCGCGTATGCCCAAGAGGAGGTCAACATGAGCAATGTCACTTCCACCACCAAACAAAGCCTCACCATGTAGCAATGTCAAATCCTCAACAACATCTGGGACCACTCCAACTGCCTTTGGATAAGTTTCAGACTCTATTGACTTGTCCCCCATCTTGAAAGTCACAATACCGCGAGGAATCATCTGGAGATCTTCTAGGCAAGTCCGAATCTCGTCATACATGTGATAACCAAGAACGTCACCGATTTGAAGAGGATGCCTTGCTGAACCCACTGGGACTCCCATCATATTCAGAGCAGCCTTGACTGCTAATCCACCTCCATGGTTAACAATGATGCGTATAATCTTCTGAATGCTTCTCTGAATTATGAGGGCTTCTTTTAGATCACCTGCCGCTAGTGCTGTCTGCATCCTAATGTAACGGTCTGGAAAGACATTGGCACTGGCTAATATTGCACCATCACAGCCTGAAGCAAGTGCGGGTAGGGCAACCTCATCATGACCAACTACAACTTGGAATTTCTCCGGTTTCCTGACAAGAATAGTGGTGAGATTGATTAGATCACCACTCGAGTCTTTCAGACCAATAATACCATCAATCTCTCTAAGACCATCAATGAGAGTCCAATGCATTGGAACCCCAGTCACCTGGGGGATGTTATAGACAAAAATTGGAATGGTACTGTTATTAGCAACTTTTTCAAAATGCTCGTAAATCTCCTTGTCTGAAGGCCTTAAGAAGTAGGGAGATACTACAAGTGCTCCTGTAGCCCCGAACTCAGCTGCTCTATGTGTAAGTTTGACGACATCCCCAGTATATGCTGCACCCGTTCCAGCCAAAACAGGAACTCTACCCTTAGCAACCTCACACGCAATGCGGATAGCATCTACTTTCTCCTCAAACTTCATGCTTGTGAACTCGCCAGTTGTACCGCAGGGAACTATCCCTGTGGCTCCAAGTTTGATTGTATGTTCAATCAGGTTACGGTATTGTTTTTCATTCACACCATTCTCGTCGAAGGGTGTAACAAGAGCTGGGTAAACACCTTTGAATCGATAATCCTCTGACACTTGTTTCACCTCCAGATTCCCGTAAGAGCACCTTCGACAGCTTCCTGTGTGGCTGCAGTGATTGCACGACGGTCTCTTGCATTGAGGTCAATATCCAATGCAAGGATGACCACATCATTAGTCAACGATTTCTTGGGAATCTTTCCAGCTTCCAAAAAAGTCGCGATGGCTTTAGCGGCACCAGATTGGACTGGGCCATAGAAAAGTGATGCTTGACGCATAGACTGGATTTTTCTTGTTGGAAGCATTAGACTACTTGGTTTCACAGGGAGATTAGGTTCAAGAATTACGGTTAATGCCTCATGACCAATTTTTGGGTTGGTGAGTAATTGGACAAAGGCTTGACCAACAGATCCACTTTTTGGACCAGTAACAAGTCCTGCTGACGCCACATCATTTGCTGCATTGCCTGTCATCAATTCTGCAGTATTTTTTAGAGTTATTCCTTGGCTGTTGAGGATATCTACAATCTGAATGTCTCTTTGAACGGGTGGATGTTCAAGTTTCTCAATGACACCCATCTTCTCAAGCTCAATACGAATCTCCTCTTTGATCTCTGGAGTTAGCGTTCCCCCGCTGTTGAGGGGCATCCTCGAACGGCCTGCTTTGACGCCCAGCATTCTAAGAGCTGCCTTCACAGGTGGGGCGGCTCCATACTTCAAGACTATTCGAGCAAAGGTCTGTGTCGTCCGTTGAAGTTCAGCTGCTTCCTCAATTTTCCCATTCTGTGCCAACTTCATAATTTCAAGCCAGATATGAGGAATGACATTAGCAGAAGCCATTATTGCTGCTTTTACTCCTGCTATAACCGCAGGCAAAAAGTTCTCATCCGCGCCAATAATTACATCCATCTTTCCATTAAGCTTCTGAATTAACTCTAGAATATACGGTACACTGCCACTGCTATCCTTGATGCCGACGATGTTATCTAATTCTGCCAAATCCTCGACAACATTAGAATTCAGGACCCCAAGAGTACACTGTGGAATATTGTACATCAGTACAGGGAGATTTCCTTTTCTTGCTACATCTGCATAGTGCTCATAATATCCCTTGTCAGATGGTCGAAGATAGTATGGAGAAATCACTAGTGCAGCATCGCATCCCAAGTCAGCAGCATATTTAGTGAGTTCAATAGTTGCTCGTGTACTATGTTGACCTGTACCGGCGATAATAGGCACTCGACCATCAACAAAATCAAGGGTTAGCTTCAACATCTTCTTACGTTCTTCCGTCCGCAAGTAAGAGAATTCACCAGTAGTGCCTAGAGCTACTACTCCTGTTGCACCTTTCTCAATAGTATAGTCGATTACCTGTTTGTAGCCTTCCTCACTTATGTCACCATCACGGGTGAATGGAGTCACAAGTGCGGGCATGACACCTTCTGGTTTGAACTTCCTCACGGAATCACCGAAGTTGCGAGCTTTAGAGTGGGTATAAATGGCCTTCGATTTGTGAGTGTTTGAGGGAAAGGCTATGCGGATCACTTAGTTACAGTCGAAGTCGTATCCCAGAGGTTTTGCTGTGGCTTTATGACTCGTGGAGAGATTAGTAGTGTCGCAATCGCTGGAATAGGTAATGGAATGATCATGATTGGGGGACCTCTACTGAGTCGCCATAGAGTAAAGATGTAGGCAATGATTTGAAGAAGTAGGACAGCGCCAATCCTATACAAATAGCCACGAAATGTCAGATTTTCTTTCTTACGAAGAGAAAGTAGTACAACCAAGATATACAG
>JBHLPA010000303.1:0-1127 GCA_048939935.1 Promethearchaeota archaeon
CCATCCAAGTTGTCGCATCATCAAAGATGATTGCTCGAATTATCCCGCCTCTCCATGAGTCCCAATATCTTGGTTTTTTCTTAGCCATCTAAGTACACGGTCCTGATTCATTCTGTTTTTACATCGGTGAACGATTCCCTCGTCGATTCCCGTCATTTCCAATGAGATGTAAGATATGTTTGTTCTGGTCATTGAAGGTAGAAAACCGAAAGATGTATTGGAGGTTCGAGCTTCCAAAAATTCGCGTGGTTTCATAATTATCAGGACGGGACCGATTTGAAACTAAAAGGTGGAAAACTAAGCAAGAGTATAGAACTTGAGAATGGAACCTGGGACTATGTTGAAGTGCCCGGTAGAGTTGGTACAACACTCTCAATAGCAGCAAGTGATGACCGAGGAGAGAATTTTGGGGTCTATATCATCAAATCTGGTGATATGAAGAAGAAACCACTAATTGGGATAATAGATGGATATGATGAGAAGAGAGCACTCTGGAAGAAGGGGAAAGGAGGAAAGACGAAGAAGGAGTTTGTTTCAGATGTTCATGATGTCCTGTATGTAGTCTTCGAAAATCCCCATTCAAGGAAATTCAACTACCTGGACATAAGTGTGGCTGCCGAGCACCCCCCATTGTCTGTTGAAGATGAACCTCTCAGAGAGAGTATTGAGATTGACGCTCGATATCTTGAAGCAATAGATGTGAGTGCCAGTTCAGGTGATACGGTGCGGGTGTTCGGACGAGTGACAAAAGGGAACGATATCTCAGTTCACATTTTGAGTGAGATGTATGTGACTCCCGAAGCATTCCATGTTGACAAGGCATACTTCACGAGAGAAAAGGTAGAGGAGATTGAAATAGAGTATCATTGTCAAAAGACTGAACGGTTGTTGATTGTTTTTGACAACAGCTACTCCATGATGACTGCAAAGACTGTCGATGTCACAGTCCAGGTGATGAAAGGGGCTGATGAACCTCCTGCAACTCCGGGAGTGTGTAGATTCTGTTCTGCTAAGATTGATGAGGATTTACCCTTCTGTCCTCACTGTGGAGGAAAGCAGTAGACTATCCAAACTCCAAGGTAAAAGAGAAGAAGTGGTAGAGGATATGCTTGTGGTCCTCTTGAGTG
>JBHLPA010000303.1:1137-3450 GCA_048939935.1 Promethearchaeota archaeon
ACAAGAAATGACAGTTGTGGATCAATTGGAGGAGGCAGTCAAAAGGATACAGTCCATTTTTGATAAAGGATTATCAACTCCTCAAAAATATGCAAATGATCAAAAATACAGGTCTTCGCTAGTAAGTATAAGTGAGGCATTGCAGGACCTTTACAATATCGTTGACACAAGTCTTAGCTTGTTAAAAGGATATCCTGATGAGAGCAAGGAGTTCCTTTATAGTCTGAAAGGCGAGTTATTAGGGAAAAGATATACACTTGTGAAATTGGGCGAAGATGTAATATATCATGGCGCAGATATTGAACCATTTGTAGAGGTGAGTGGTTACAAATCAAACAAACCATTCAACTGGACGTTCAAACAAAAAATCTTACCCATAGGAGGTGTCCATGTGGCGATAGAATTGGTGACACGTTCCATGGGTTTGAACAATGGCTCTGAATTATATGCCGAATACATAAAGTCTGCAAGTCAAGCATTTCAACAAACAGTGGGTGCAATCAAAAGACTTCAGTCAAGATTGAAGTATACGGTAATGTTTCCTGACTCATTAAGTAAAGACGCATTGAAAATAAGAGAATATCTAAAGAAACATGAATTAGATGATATTTGGCATCAATTCAATACAGGTTTAGATAATTTCCGTACAGGGGATTTGTTAGGTTCTACAAACCGTATTACCAATGCATTAACTTCATTCCTTCGATCAGCGGCCATAAAATATGGATATAGAGGAGGTCAACTTGGAGAACATACAATTTTCCTTGAAAAGATTGACTATATCCATGATTACGTAAGAGAGATGATAAGCAGCTATTTCGGATATCTCTCTAAATTTAGGAAAGGGGTAGAGCCATCTCTTGATGAGGCAAGATTGCTTCTAGATCTTGCATTTTCCTTGTTTGGTTTCTTAGTTCCACGATTAGATTCTTTCGAGATTTCCGAAGAGCGTGCAAAATATGCAAAGAAAAAGACCAAGGCATTTGTCAAGAAACGGCAAGAAGAAAATGCGAAAAGAACTCTTTCGAAAGGGCACCAATAAGCAGTCTACTTACTATTCTAGAACTATCAATTAAAGATGCTCTGCGATGCATAAATGACCCCAATGAATCGTGAAAAAGCGCTCATAAATCTGTAAATACGAAATTCTCCATCAGAATAGCCCATAATCCGACGGCTTCGATTTAGGTCTTAATTTTCGAACATACAACAAACATCGTCCAGTCTTTATCCTTGTGCAAATGGCTTTGGATATGCAAGTACTATATTGTACACATAGTCCGAAGAGGGTTTGCTCATGTTAGAGGTGTTGTTGGGTGAAATTCGAGTGGGAGCTGTGGAGGTAGTTGAGATTCCAGAGAACTACCTCAAGACATCAGAGGCGGAAACTCGCGATACCAACTACAGACAGTCATTCAAGAGCATACTCAGAGGGATGATCCATGAGAAAGTTCCAGTCGGTCTTCGACTGGAGCGCACCAATGGAAAGAATCGAGTATTATTTCTGACCTGGACTAGGAAAGAGGAAGAACTGAACAAGAACCTTGCTACACTAGTAACTACAGTGTCTGCGTATCTCCCAAAGTTCAATCTCACTCAGCCCAAGACATTCAATGGACTGAGCGTCAGTCTGGAAGATATTGGTGTCACAGTCAGCCTACTGGGAGAGCCTGCAACACCTGAAGAAACCGGACATCTCTCTAGTCAGATTGAGCCCATGGATGCAGCAAGTGAGGTGTTCCAGAGTCTTGACAATGTTATCCTGCAGGTCTTTGTGGAACCAACAACGTCGGCGAAACGGAAGGTCAGGTCCCTTGAGAAGGACTATGAATTCGCCATGGAGCGGTCTCAGAGGGTGGTTTCAACCCCTAGTTTCTTCTATCCAGACTCCCAACAGTCCACTACCAGGGTGAGTGCAAGTGCCTCTAGATCTGCTGAACGCCTCAGTAGACAGATCAAACGGATGAGCAGTAAATACCTTGGAAAGGTTTCTGTGACCGTCACCCACTGGAGTCAGGACAAGAAGTATGCTGAGTCACAGGCACGACGCGTGATGTCTGTCCTCATGAGTGGGATTACCCCGGCAGACCCTGAGAAGGACTTTCGAGTCGTCATCAAGAAGAAACGGAAGGATTTCGAGAAGGCTCTTGCTGGCAAGCCTGTCGGCGACCATACAGTTCTCACCCCAGAGGAAACTGCCACCTACTTTGCACTCCCACGGGTGGATTTGGGTATCAAGGTTTCTCGACGGGAAGACTTCTCTGTAGCCAGTGTAGATCTACCTACGGGGGATGAGGTAGAAGAAACTAATCC
>JBHLPA010000304.1:0-3449 GCA_048939935.1 Promethearchaeota archaeon
AATTTGTTCTTTGATTTTCTTTAGTTGATCGAGTTCTGACTCCTTCAAGCTTTTCGCATTAAGAATTTCAAAGTCATCATCACCAGGAATATACTTGATGATCCCTTTCTTGTCCAAATCTTTCAGAACTTTCTCTGTGAGAGCACTTACAGGAGCAACCAAGTAATCTGGAAAGGTCTCCTGAAGTCGTTGATAGTTCTCCTCTGCCTTAGGTCGGTCAATTTTGTTTGCGGCGATAATGATGGGTTTTGAAATCTTCTGTAATGTCTTCACAAACTGCCTTGTTTCATCATCAGTCCATTTGTCAACGGTTTCTGCCTTGAGGTTTGAGCTTCTCATTGCTTTTAGGATATGACCTCTTGTTATCTTCAGACCTGATAACTTCTCAAGAAGAAGATCTTCGAGCTTTGCACCTTCAGATCTCACGCGACCAGTAATACGTCTCCAATCCTTCTTAATAATAGCCAACATCCATTCTACAAGCTCTTCCTCAAGGAATATCACATCATCAACAGGGTCATGACTTCCAGCGTCAACTTCTTGTCCATCTGAATCGAGACCTCCACTTGCATCTACAATATGGATTAGAACATCTGCTTGTCTGAGATCATCCAGGAATTGATTTCCCATTCCACGACCTTCATGTGCACCGGGAACCAGTCCTGCAACATCTATCAGTTTGATAGGAACAAGTCTGACTCTATCGATACAGATTGAATTCTTGGGATTGTCTTCCACATCAAAATCAGCACATGCACATCTGGTTCGAACATGAGTCACGCCAACATTTGCCTCTATTGTTGTGAATGGATAACTTCCTACCTTAAAGTCGGTCATACATGCTGCATTTGTAAATGAGGTCTTGCCACATGAAGGCTTTCCCACTATTCCAACGCTGAATCCCATCTCAGAGCTCTCCTTTGTTACTCATCTTATCACTAAACTAAGAGATAAACGCTTCACTCTATGGTTTCATCTCGTCAATAAAATGCGCATTTGAATAGAAATTTCCCTCCTCGCAAACGGTAATAAGAAACCTCAGCAATGTCTATACGGGGATTAAAATGCAAAGGCGAAGAAAAGGAGGCCGTGGTAGGTTCCCTATTCAACCCAAGATAGGTCGCAAGCCTAGAGCAGAAAAGATGACCCCCGAACCTTCAGGTGTAGAAGTACCAATTCACATCGATCTGGCAGAAGCTGAGGTGCTTCGTCTTGTCGACCTGGAGGGATTATACCAAGAACAAGCTGGAAAACAGATGGGAGTCAGCCGAGGCACCATCTGGAGACTTCTAGCAAGCGCGAGAGAGAAAGTAACACGGTCAATCTATGAGGGAAGACCACTAGTGGTGGGTTTTCCATTGGAAGAGGATACATGACAGGTGAATAGCTGCTGAGTTTACATTCGGCCAGCATCATCCGAATGGCCATTTGTTAAGTAGCTTATTTCTTATATTTACTTCCCTTTCCTTCCACTGCAACATCTTCCAGTCCTAGGTATTACTAACAGTTTAGAGCGACTTCAGAGTGCATCAAAATGAGACCTCAGGGATGCTGTAATACGCGGCTCCCTCTTATATAGAGAAACTGCGACCCTAACACTTGGAGAGTGAATTGTATTCAGATGAACATGCGAAGCCGACTTGAACCTGTGGCCAATTATGTAATCAGACGCCCGGGTATACCTAGATGGTGGGACCCGGTGGCTCGACCACATGTTGCGGTGATCATGAGGAATCCCATGAATGGTGGAACGATACGTTACTTTCTCTCACAGTGTGGTGAGAAGGACAACTCCGGACGCACACCCCTTGATGTGGGCGACATAGATGGTCTTCCTGAAGGCACTCTCCTTGAGGTACGATATAGTGCCACTAAGGCAAACCTGTACCAGCTTGAGAAGGTCGGTGCTGTGGCATGCTGGCGTTGGATAAATCGAAGTCAGGGTCTTCAAGGGTTCGAAACTGAATCACCGAACTGGAACTACGTTGTGGACAGCTCAATCGAACCTAGTGGGTATGGATTATCATAGATACAATTGGTAACTTACGTCTTCGATTATAAACCATAGTTACTTTCCTTTTGGTAACTACTTTTCTTTTAACAATAGAATACATACAGTATTCTTGAGGCATAAACAAGTGAAACCAATCGAAATCATGGAAGACGTATACTGGGTTGGTGCATTAGACTACAACATCAGAAACTTTCATGGATATAGTTACACAACACATCACGGTACAACATACAATGCGTACCTGATAGTTGGAGAGAAGATTGCATTAGTCGATTCTGTGATGAATCCGTTCACAAAAGAAATGATGTCACGAATCTCTGAAGTGATAGACCCAACAACAATCGACTATATGATCTCCAACCATACTGAGATGGATCATTCAGGTGCAACTCCTGAGATCCTGAAGATAGTCCCTGATGCAAAACTAGTCTGCACATCAAAAGCAGTTGACCAGTTGAAGAAACATTATGATGATGGATGGAACATCCAGACTGTAAAGACTGGCGATGAAATAGACCTAGGAGGCAAGACGCTTAGATTCTATGAGGCTCCCATGCTTCACTGGCCTGAGTCAATGTTCACCTATTATGTGGAGGAACAGCTATTGCTACCAAATGATGCATTTGGCCAGCATTACGCCACTGAGCAACGGTTCGCAGATGAGGTGGACCAACACGTCCTCTGGCGAGAGGCTGAGAAATACTATGCAAACATTCTCTGGCCATTGAGTAGGATGGTCCAGAGGAAGATCGAAGAGGTCGTTGAGTTGGGCTTGCCAATCAAGATGATTGCTCCTTCTCATGGTCTGATCTGGAGAAAAGACCCACTTCAGATAGTCACTCGATATCTTGAGTGGGCAAAGGGTGAGCGGTTCCTGGACAAAGTGATCATCACGTGGGACACCATGTGGGAAAGCACAACAAAACTCGCTCGCGCTATGGCTGAGGGTGTTCAGAGTGAAGGGCTCGAACCAAAATTGAAACTCATTCCGCATAGCGACCGCTACGATATCATGGCTGACCTTCTAGAAGCCAAAGGCATCCTTGTTGGAAGCTCCACTATGCACAACAATGTTCTACCCAACGTCGCTTCAGTTCTTTCTGACATTGAACTGCTGAAGCCTGTTGGCAAGAAATGTGCCGCTTTCGGTTCCTATGGTTGGGGAGGAGGCGCTGTGAAGAAGATTCAGGAGTCTATGGAGAAGGGAAAGATGGACATCATCATGGAGCCCTTCACCGTGAAGTGGGTGCCAGATGAGGATGAACTAAAACAAGCTTTCACCTTTGGGAAAGAGTTTGCCAAGAAGGTGAAGTAGCCAAGTCTTACGAATAACTTTAAAACTCTCACAGCACCTTTCAGCTCAACACTAGCGGGTTGGGGGCTGGTTTCGATAAGAAGTCGTCACACATTGACCCTTTTCGTTTTACTCATCTTA
>JBHLPA010000305.1:0-3448 GCA_048939935.1 Promethearchaeota archaeon
TGTCATAGTCGTCCATACTTGATTCTTCTCCTATATGCTATTGAAGGTATTGCTGTGATGCATCACTCACATGTCTGAAGTACGGAATTGTCCAATGCTGACTTCATTGAGTGCTCCTTCAGCGACAAGGTTGAAGACCTTTGTTTGCACTTTTTCTGAATCTTGTCCCTTTTTCTCAAAATAATCCACTATATTCTTCAGAGGTATGCCCTCGGGAGGGGCTTCTAGTCGAACATATGCTACGATATCATTTGCAAGTTTTCCAGAAACAGTTGGAGTGGAGCTGGTCAACAATTCTTGTTGCTGTTCCATTGATTCAGATAATGACACTCCGCTTCTATTTAGAATCGCCTTATAGCGCTCCATGAGATGAAGGCTCATGAAGTTGGGATCTGTAAGTTCTTTGACTATCTCAGGCATCAAATAGACTTCCTCATTGTACTCTCGTACCCTACCAACTACCATTACTAGGATACTTTCTTTCACGTCTTCGAGTATGGCAGCCTCTTCTTCACCCCACACTTTTACACCAATTGTATCAGATCCATCATCCAAGGTGATACCTTCAAACCGTTTCTTTCCTGTATCGTCTCCCTCTCTGGAGAACTTGCTGACTACAAAGCCTACAACCACAACTCGCCTCAGTTCAACACCAAAGGGAGAGACCACATGCGGTCCATTGTCACTAGAAAACAACCCATTGGTGATGTCAGAGATGGATGCTCTGACTGCTGTCATTCTCTCTCTCATTTGAGCCATTCACCTGAACCCTATTAGTGCTTCATTGCTTCACTATATATCCGTCACGGAAGCTAGAAAAAATCCGATAGTGAACTCTGATGTGTAGAGCCTCGAAGTTCTTCGAGTGCAGTTGCCAGTCTCTCGAGGGATTTTTGGACTCTGGATTCACTGAAATCGTGTTCTGCACACAAGATCTTTCGAAGTTCTTCCGACTTTGGATCAGACCACTCTGGCTCTGCAACTTTCATCTGTGGGGGATTGAGAAAAATCTCACGTATCTCTTCATATGGAATATCTTGAATCTCTGTGTATTTCTCCTTGTCCTTCGGTTTCTTTGACCCCTTGAATGTAGATTCGATTTTTTCTAAAGAGCCATGTTTCTTGATTAGCTTCAAGGCAGTCTTTTGCCCAATTCCAGTTATACTATCATTGTAATCTGTCCCAACAAGTATCGCAAGATCAATGAGCTGCTCTCGAGTCAGTCCCAATAGACGGAGATTGTGGTCAAGATCGATCAACTCGGGAGATATCACCCGATAGGTCTTTGAACGTCCACCTCGACGTCGACCAGAGATGGATAGGTTACGAATCATGCGAGGACAGTTATAGAGTAACGAATCATTGTCTTGGCTTGCGCTTGCCCATACCTGTCCATCACGGGCCATCTGAGCTGCTAGAGCCTCACCCTCAGATGGAGCTTGGACCACAGGAATTCCCAAGGCAGTTAGTAGTTTTTTACTCTCTTCAATCATCGGAGAGGTCAATCTAGAACTTCCCTTTGCCGCCTTGAGCGCATCTTCAATCCTTCCCTCGGCCTTCGCGGTCTGCCACTCTTCATATGCTGCTTCCCGAACCTCTCTCCTCTTTTGCTGTTCTTTTGCTTTTAGTTTTGGAGCCTCCCCATCAAAAACATACAACGGAGAGATCCCATTCTCAAGGAGGTTTATGTTTCGATAAAATAGCCCACTTAGATGGCTTGTGACTCTACCCTGTCGGTCAGCCAAAGGAGTTCCATCAGGTTGTCTAATACTGGAGAGAAATGCATAGATTGTATTAAACGCATCAATAGCTAGTTTCTTTCCCGATAGATCAGTAAGTGATATAGCTGTTGCAGCAACGATGTCACCGAGCTTAGTGCCCATTTAATCCACTCCGTATGTCACTTATTCATTACATCTCAAGAATATATGCTTCGGGTTGACAGTTACACTTCGACAGATTTATATCAACTCATCAGCTCGCCCCCAAAACTGGTGCCCTCGGTATCAGAAAACCTTCTGGTGATAACTTGGCAACTATTAGAGCAATTAGGTGTACTTCGTGTCACGCTTCCGTGTCTCCACAGGAGGACGGTGTAAAATTCCGATGTCCATCATGTGGTGAGTTCACCATATGGCGTTGTGAGGCTTGTAGACGATTTTCAAATAGATACACCTGCCCAAATTGTGGATTTGAAGGGCCATAGTCTATTTTTGGAGTTGGAACATAATGGCAAGAGTAGTTATGACCCTACGGGTGATGCCCGAAGATGTAGAAGTTGACTTGGATGAATTACTCGAGAAAATCAAAAGTGTAATTCCAGAGGGTACCGATCTGGGAGCCACAGAAACCCAACCAGTGGCGTTTGGTTTAAAGGCACTGAGAATGAACCTATCTAGGGACGAGTCTTTGGGTGGCACTGACGATATTGAAGAGGCTATAAACGCTGTCGAGGGAGTATCGCAGGTAGAAGTGGAAAGAGTCTCTAGAATGTAGTAGGCGCGTAATCCACACACTCTTAGCTCTCTAAGCACACGTAAATGAGTGCTAAACGCTTGAAAATCAGAAGGCTCGAGAACTGTATCGGGCTATATTGGTTGACAAAGAAACATTGAATAGCAGAAACTCGATGGAATCTAATGATTTGACAACCTCCATCCGGTTTCTCATACTATAATAATGAATCAGGAGGATGCTTCAAGGAAATGGTCGAAATTATCTTAAAGGTCGCAGAGGCCGAACACAGAGACATTGGCAGGTTCATAGTTCGCATTGACGCTGTTTCAATGGAGAAGCTGGGAGTCAGAACTGGAGATATCATCCAGATTAAGGGGAAGAGGGCAACTGCAGCCATTGCATGGCCAGCTTATCAAGGAGACAAGGGTAGAGAAATCATTCGAATGGATGGAAGGATTAGAAGAAACGCGGGGGTAAGCCTTAGCGAGAAAGTAACTGTTTCTCGAGCGAATGAAGAACCTGCAAAGAATGTAACACTAGCCCCCACATCTGTACCAATCAGGCCAGAGCCCCGTTTTGAGGAGTTCGTCAAGAGAAAGCTTCTGAATTGTCCTGTTACCACCCAAGATACAGTGTTCATACCCATTCTTGGAAGAGCGATACCTTTCAAAGTCACTTCAATTAAACCAGCGGGCACAGTTGTTGTACAGCATTCGACCATTCTAGCTATTGCAGAGAAACCTACTGGAGATGTTGTTGGTACAGCACAGGTCACTTACGAGGAAATTGGTGGGTTGTCTGATGAAATTCAAAGGATTAGGGAGATGGTGGAACTCCCAATGAAACATCCTGAGATCTTCAAGAGACTTGGAATCGACCCTCCACGAGGACTCATCCTTCATGGTCCTCCGGGAACAGGAAAGACTTTACTAGCAAAAGCTGTCGCCAGCGAGTCTGAGGCGAACTTCGTTCATATCAACGGACCAGAGAT
>JBHLPA010000306.1:0-3438 GCA_048939935.1 Promethearchaeota archaeon
ACCACAACGCCAGATTTCTTTGAAGACCCAATCGGATTCATTCAATTTTACTGGCAGCAGTTCCTCCCATATGCACTACTCATAGTTGGATTACTTGTTCTTATGGTGGTCTACCTCATTATCACGAGATTAACGAAGAGGTCTCTGAAAGCGGTTGGAATGGGAGTAGAAGCTGCGACTGGTATTGTAATGGTTCTAAGATTAATCTTCTTTATTGTCGCAGTCATGATTGTAGTCAGTACGTTTGAAACTAATCTCGCAACCATATTATCACTGAGTGCAATCTTTGGAACAGCACTAGGTCTTGCATTTTCTCAGGCTCTTGGGAACATTGTGAGTGGATTATATGTACTTGCAGCCCGCCCATTTCGTGTAGGTGATTACGTCCGAATTGGTTCTGTAGAAGGAGTCGTGAAAGAAGTTACTCTGAACTACACAAGAGTCCTGATGTCGGATGAGTCGATGAGGTTGGTTCCTAATAGCAAAGTTGTAGGAAGTGAGGTCACGAACTTTCGAATTGATGTCGAGGAGATGATCGAATCAAGAGAAGAGGAAGTTCAAATGTCCCTCGAGGAAGGACAGGAACAGTCTTACATTGAGAGGATTAACAACGCAATAGATACACTCAAGGACATGGCTACTGGTATGGATGCTTATCGATACACCTTTGACCTAACCATTCACATGAGTAGGGATCATAAAAGTATGAGAGAACACTTCGACAAGGTCTGTGAAAAGTATGAAACCATTTTCTTAACGCGACCGACCTACATAATTTGGGAAAAGCCCACTGCCGCGGTGACCTACCGCTTTGCGTTCATTACAGAAGACCCAATGATTATCGTGCATAAAACCAATGAGTTCATGGATGACCTGCTGGAAAAATACATTGAAGGGATGTAGTCCTCATTGGGTGTACCGGGGTTCCAGATCTTCGAACCAAGGAGCTACACGTGCATCATCCACCCTATCAGATGATGGTAAATAGGGCTTGATGTCAAGAATTGGAGATCCATGCTTTGCATCCATATGATCAATTTTCAGACGGTGTTTCGTGTTATCAACTTCAAGCAGTTTCACAATAGTATGACCTATTGGATTTGGGCGGCTAGGAGACCTACAAGAGAAAGCTCCGGATGCCTCATCGCCCTTGTTACGTGGCGGGAACATGATTAATCTACTACGGTCTTCCTTAGTATCACGTTCATGAATCCACCAGAGAACAATCAGATGCGAGAAGAGATCAATGTGAACTGTTGCATCCCATAGATCAGGATTGATGGTCAAATAGATTCCTGAATCGTCTTTCTCAACTTTGCCAATAGAGTGTAATAAGAAATCCAATTTTTTCACCTTCGTTGATTCACTATCCGGACATCAAAAGTAATGACGTGACTTCAACTCTCAAATCATCTTCAGACATAAACCCTGCAAGTTGTTTCCCACCCATATTAATAGTTGGTAGAGCTGGAAGTTCATCTTCACTAACCTCCGCATCAGGGTCATCCACATTGATGAGTTGAATAGTTGATGGACTAATGCTCATTTCAGCCAGTATAGAAGTCAATGATTCAAGAACAGGACCGCAGAAAACACAGTGGTCGGACTTGTAGAAAATGATTGGAGGAATCTTGAGCTCCTCTTTCCATGCAGGAATAAGTACTACAAACTTACTACCTCTTGCCGACTTTTTGGGATCTCTGTCCTCAATCCATACTCTCCCACCGAGATGTTCTATGTATCGGTCAACAACAGTGAGACCAAGACCTTTTCCAGCTAGCTGCTCCTCAGGACCTCCCGTGCGTCGAAATATCTGGTCTTTTTGTTCATCTGGGATTCCGGGACCACTATCCAAGAACTCAATCCTGATCATATCACCATCTTCGGTGAGATCCGCGTTGATTTCTAGATTGACTGTTGTGTTTGGATCCTCGCTAGCGGAATAATGAATGATATTAAAGAACACATACCACAAGAAGGCATGTCCAACAACATCAAATGAATGCTCTGCAATGTTTGAGTTTATGTTCAGTGTCTTCCAAGAGAAATCTCTCTTTGCTTCCCTTACAGCTTTATTGAAATGCGGAAGTAAACGTGTTTCAACTTTCTCTGGAGGTGCTTGACCAAGTGATATCAAAACACCCATGTTAGCAATCATCCTTCCAGAGCTGCGAAGACTCCAAGAAGTTTCCTCGAGAAGTCCCTGCAGACGTTCCGGCAAGTCAAGTGAGATACTCAGGTCCTCCATTGCGAACAGGACATTCTGATTTGTCATATTGAGGTCACTACTCATGACCTCCATGTACAAATTGGCTCTGGCACTTTCATCCCGTAGCCTCTGTTCAACTCCACGCCGGGTTGTGACATCGAAGGCGGTCAAACCGATTTCATTAACTCGGTCAGTTCCAGATGTCAAGGGGCTGGATGAAACATTCGCCCAGATAACCTTGTCATCTCCTCGTTTCATCTGAATTTCAAGACCTCTGATGCTTTTTCCTCGAAGTGCTTCTTTGACGATATCAGCACCAGGGTCATAGAGTGCTTCGGGATCAGGCAAAAAGTCGGAGAGAGACTTCCCAATCAGGTTTTCAGCCTCATATCCCAAAAGGCTCTCAGCCGCAGCATTGACTTGCTCAATAGTTCCCTCTCGATTCAAAGTGAGATATGCAACTGGAGACAAGTCATAGAGAGTGGCAAATCTATTCTCCAGTTCCGTAACAGCAGCCTCTAGCTCCATCTGAGATGTGATATTTCTCACAGTAGCGATAATTGCAGGTGCTCCTTCCAACTTGATCTCAGTAGGGGTTATTTCAACGTGAAGGACATTCTTGTCCTTTGCAACGAGACGAGTTATGAACCGCGTAGCATTGTCTCCGGTGACAAGAGCTCCTATCATATCCTGGTCTCGTTGACGCGATATTGGATCGATTAGGTCTTCAAATGCCGTATCGAGAAGACTATCACTATCGTAGCCGAGCATATCGGTAAATGCAGAATTCGTGAGAATGATGTCTTCATCCTGGATGACTACGAATCCATCACGGACTACCTCCATTACCTTGTGTAGCCATGAGGATTCACTATTCTCATCAGTCACCAGCGACACCAGCGTTTCAAACACTCTACAAAGTTCTACATAAGTGAATGTCTGTAGTCCTCATTCGATTTTTAAGGCAATATCTAATCAGTGTCATAAGCATACTCGAAGAAACCGAGAATGCAGTATTTCTAAAAGGAGAATTTCAGAAGTATAGATTTGCTGAATGTATGTGATCTATAATGAAATATGAATGCGTGAAGGCAAGGACTTTGTTATCAAAACCACATGTGGCAGATAGCTGGTTCCATATGAATAGAAGCCTGAATGCATATCGTGGTTGTGAGCATGGGTGCGTATACTGTGATGGAAACTCAGAATACTATCATGTTGACAACTTC
>JBHLPA010000307.1:0-3427 GCA_048939935.1 Promethearchaeota archaeon
GGAAGTACATCTGATGACGCCACAACGTACAGATTGATACCTGCGAGAGCATCCAGTAGTTTTCTTTCGTGGATTGGATTTCGATAGGAGAAAAGCAACGATATTGCTATAGACTCAGATTGTTTTGCGATTGCATCCGCAACCGTACTCTCTATAGTCTGAGTACTTAACTCAGTAATCACATTCCCTTCATAATCAAGGCGTTCCGTAACTCCTATCCTCTCATCACGATTTACAAGTGGTATGGCTCTAGTTGCATTCAAATTATAGATGTCATCTCGATTTTGACGACCTATCTCAAGGACATCTTCCATTCCAGCAGTTGTGAGTAATACTACTCTGGCTCCTTTTCTTTGAAGCATTGCATTGGTGGCAACAGTGGTGCCATGAACTACAAGATCCACTTTGTGAGGGTCAATATCATGCTGGTCAAGAATCTCAGTCACTCCCTTTGTCACTGCAATGTCCTGACTTTCTGGAGTCGATGTGACCTTGTGCACATATTGGTCACCAGTTTCAGAACAGACTAGTATCACATCAGTGAAGGTCCCGCCTACATCGACACCAATTATTTTCATATTGAACAAAGAAAGCAGAGCGAACCTGAATATGAACACTTGGGATTATCCTGAATGCTTATATCACACAGATTGACCATTGATGTGGTTACACTCATGAGAGCCTTGAATACTGCCCCAAGACTTCTAGCTGTATTACTAATTGTTTCATTCCTCTCTATTCCCACAGTTCCTCTAACTGATGTTCAGTTAGTTGGAGGTGCCATCATCGCAGATGCTGAGCCTCTTAACGTGATCCTGATGATTGGTGATGGAATGGGATACCAACACGTAGAATTAGCACGATTAGTTGAGGTTGGAGAGCATGGTTCATTGATGATGCAAAACTCTGATTGGAATGCCTCAATGACGACATATGCCGCGGATGATGCTATCACTGATTCAGCCGCTTCAGGAACTGCAATAGCGACAGGGAATAAGACTAACAGAGGATATGTTGGAAAGAATCCCTCCTATGTTGTTCTTGAAAACATAGTTGAGTTTGCTCAATCACTAAATAAGTCAACAGGCATTGTTTCCACATGCAGAATAGTGGATGCGACTCCAGCATGTTTCATGACTCATGTAGATGAGAGACATGACTTTACTGAGATAGCTCGACAGATAGTCGAGGAAGCTAATGTCAGTGTTCTCCTTGGTGGAGGATCGAATTACTTCACAGGTTCTCAAATCTCCACAATGGTATCGAATGGCTATGCAATGGTGTACAATCGGACTGCACTAGATGCTATTACATCTGGAAAAGTGTTTGGGCTGTTCGCCTCTGAACATATGGATTACGAATACGATCGTAACTATGCAGTTCAACCTTCCATAGCGGAGATGACAAACAAGTCGATTGAACTACTCTCTCAAGACCCGGATGGATTCTTCTTGATGGTAGAAGGTGGGAAGATCGACCTTGCAGCACATGCTGAGGACAAGGTCAGAAATGCTTTGGACACTATCGCGTTTGATAAAGCGGTTGGTGTTGCTTTGGACTATGTCAATGACCATGACAACACTATACTCATTGTGACTGCGGATCACGAAACAGAAGGACTAGTAGTATTGAGCCACGACCTCAACTCACAATTTCCATCAGACCTCGTTTCAGAGGATGCAAAACGCACCCTCAGAGATCAACGTGTCAACAACATCACTGTTGATTGGACTGCTTCATATCACACTGACTGGCCTGTGCCAGTCTTCGGTCATGGTAAGGCTTTCGAGAATATGTCCAGTGAAGTACTTATTGACAATACAGACATTTTTGGTCTGATGACGGATTTCTATCTGGGTACCCAACTAAACGGAACAGAATATCCCCACTATATCCCAACGACTCCTATTGTGACAACATCGGAACCTGGAACAACACCAACAGATACTGGTACCGGGCCAGGAACTCCCATTGACTCATCACTCTGGTTAGCAATGTCTTTGGGCGGAGTGATTCTCTTAGTTGTATCTATTGTGTTGATAAAACGACGATAGCAAAATTTGTGAATTCTGGTCTTCTTCTCTGAGGAAGACCAGGTCACACTTGGCTAAGTTCATAAGTATTGTCAACTGGACCTATCTATCCGGTGGCTGATTTGTCCAGAATAGATTACACTTCAGTAATTCTCCGTTTTGGAGAGATGGGAATAAAGTCAAACCAAACGCGTCGCCGGATGAAGAACCTTCTGATTAATCATGTTGAGTCCGCCTTGAGAGAGAAGAATGTGCCATTCGAAAGGATTCACTCTGTGTATGGTAGGATTTACATCGATACGAAAAAGGCGCTCGAAGCAGCTGAGGTTGCCGCTAGCGTCTTCGGGATCGTGTCAACTTCGCCCGTGGTTGAGACCTCTGCAGAGATGGACAAGATACTTGATTTGGGTGAACAACTTGCAAGAGCTGAGTTCAAGAAGGGTCTCACTTTCGCAGTAGATGGTAGACGAATTGGCGAACATGACTTTTCTAGCCAGGAGATGAGAGGTAAACTTGGGGAGAGAATTCTCGAGGGCATCCCGGAGCTCGAGCTTTCAGTAGACCTCTCGAATCCCGAGCAAGAAATCTATGTTGAAGTTCGTGACGAGAAAGCACACCTCTTTACCCAGACAATCAAGGGAGTTGGAGGAATGCCCACTGGTTCCCAGGGAAAGGTTGTCTGTACAATTTCGACTGGTCTTGATTCACCGATTGCAGTCTATAAAGTGATGAAACGAGGATGTATCCCCGTCTTTGTCCACATGGACAATTCTCCCTACGCTGATGAGAATTGCTCTGAGATTGCAGTCAAACAAGCACAACTCTTGGCAAATTTCATTTATGGTTTTGAGGTGAAACTCTACATTATCCCTCATGCACCGGACATCGAGGAAGCTCAGAAACACGCACCAGAGAAGATGACCTGCCTGTTCTGCAAACGGAATATGCTTCGAATTGCTCGTGAGATTGCCATAAGAGAGAAAGCAGATGCTATAGTGACTGGTGAGATTATCGGGGAGCAAGCATCTCAGACAACAGCAAACCTCCATGTGATTGAACAGGCTGTGACAGACTTTCCGATCCTAAGGCCTCTAGCCGGTGATGATAAAGTGGATATTGAACATTTGGCTCAACAGATTGGAACGTACGAGTTTGCAAAAGAAGGTGCATCATGTTGCACATTGAATCCAAAATATCCCTCCGTTCGTGCCAATCCGACAGAAGTTGCTTCCTATGAGGAATCAATGGACCTGAGTATCTTGAATGAGGAGATTAAAAACGCGCGAGTAATAGTCCTCCGAAAAGGCAAAAAACAAGTCGGCCGATAATCGCCTATAATCCCTTAAGAACCCTAAGAAAACTCTATATTTGGTCTTAAAAGACTGGACAAATTC
>JBHLPA010000308.1:0-3426 GCA_048939935.1 Promethearchaeota archaeon
CCATGAACTCAGATGCTAGATTTTCAGCTTTATCATATTCTTGCTTCTTACGATGATAGATGATTCTTCTGAGGAAGTCGAACCATCGGAGAGAGATTGGATATTCGTCATAGGGATAGAATTCCCTCGAAGTCTGACGGAATTTTTCTGCTTCTTCAATTCTGTCGATTCCAGCAGATTCAAACAAATAATAGAAGTATGCAACATTTGAACTTGAGAGGAGCCATGCACCTATTGGAAGATTCATTGTAGAAATTCTAGTAACTAGTTCATCAGCCTTGGCAATTTTCCCTTCTCGAAGGTAAATCACTGGTTCATATCCAAGTATCTGTGTAATCTCCAGTTCGTGACGAGTGTCACGTAGTTTCTCCTTAGCAAATCTGAGATGAGCTCGTGCTTCACCATAATTCTCTTTCTCATATTCACCAAGACCTTGTTCTACATGAGACCATGCCAATGATTTGGTTAATTCAAGTTGAGGAAACCGTCGAACATCAGGTGGATCTATTTCATATTCAAGTAAGAGACCCTCAGCTAATTTGGCAGCAATCATAGAAGTTTCGACATCTCCACAATAGAGCATAGCTAGTGCCTCCTGATTTCGCACAATTGCTTCAAGTGGTCGTGTATCCATAGTTTCTATATTTCGAACCACACGAAGTGTCTTTGAAACAGTCCGTCGAATTTTTGGACAAAAGACTGGCGAAAGGCTCCGAAGAAGCTGTATTTTATCACATAGTAATCTGTCCTGTGATGTTAGATGACGGACTTTGGCAGCTAAGTTGATTCCTTCGTCAATTAATGAGAGTGCCTTTTGATACTCACCGCTCTGCATCTTCTTCCTAGCAATGGCAGACAGAAAATCCAGATATGAGGCGTTGAACTCATCCTGAGGCATCGTAACCTTTCTCTTCCACAAACCCCTGAAAATATCGGAAATTTGGATTATACTTTCATCTAATTGTGCAAAGGGTGAGTAATCAACAATCTCAGCGAGTTTCTCCAATACAGAACCTAGAAAAACTGGAGATACAAGATTTTCGAGTAGATCAATCCTCTTTGCTTTCTTTAACCAACCATAATGTTTCTCAATGAATGTGGACGTGATTTCTGATTTTCCTAAGAGAATCGTGTATGGAAGGAGTTCTATCTTTTTGATTTTCTTTTGTTTTGCCAGTACCTGGTTGAGGAATTTCTCGACTACATCTTCACATTGATTTGTTATTCTCTCAATTGAGGTAAACAAATCCTTTGCCAATTCTAGGTCATATTTCGAAATGAAGTCATTTCTATACAATTCGGTCGCAAGAGAATGAAACAACTCAGGACTATCAGAAAGGCTGAGGAATATCCGTATTCCTTGACTCAGAACAATTCGTGAAGAGTCTGGCAAGCTGATTGATTCTAGAAAAGATTTGTAGTACCGAGGTAACCTTTCAGACTTGGATATCTGTTTTGCCATCTTACTGATGTGCTTTTCATGTGTTGATAGTATTTCTCCCCCAAGCTTGTTGATGATGACAAGGGCAGTAAATTCAGAATCGACTTCAAGACTAGAAGAAGGACCTCTAAGAAGTATATCTATTAGAAGTGGAGGGGTCTTGAAAACTGAATATACACTTGGATTCAGTAATGAGATACTACCTCTATTGATCAACTCCCATTGCATGGAGAGGAACGCGATTGCTTCAGGGGAACTGTTCAACGGTGCAATCTTTTTCAGCAGGCGTTCATAGTCATCAGAAGATAGGGAGGGGAAATTATCCTTGATTAGTAGCATTGTATCTTTTGGTTCAAGACGAGGTAGTCTTACAGGAACATAGTCAAACATTACACCTTCTCGTTTGAGCCGAGCTATCTTCTCAGTAAAAGGAAACTCATACTCTTGAGACAGTGTCATCACAATCCGATAACCATCCTCCTTCAGGTTCGCTAGAAAGTCTAAGGATGATAGATTCAGTTTGTGTACATTATCCACAAATACTACAGTTTCCTTTGGAATTCGTGCTCTTGAAGTTCCACCTTGGTAAAGTGCAATTGGTATACCTTTCTTCTCCAAGGAAGCTGCTATCAGCAGAATCGAACCTGTTTTTCCCCACCCAGCTGGTGCTTGGATAAGTAGACTGCTGGCTTCCTTTGAGGTGATTTTACTTGTAAATTCATTAATTGTATCCGATCTTAGAGGAAGCAAAGTTACCTCTCGTTTCACAATCCGTTTCTCAAAATCAACTGGTTCCAACCAAACCCATAGAAGTGTGTCAGCTAATCGTTCAACTAGTGTCTTTGAATCACACCAGATTAGACCAGCATCAGAATGAGTTGATACAACTTCAGACTCATCGTCGCTGAGTTTTACAGAGATGCCTCTGTGATGTGAAAGGATTCTCATTATATCATTTATCAGAGTTTCAGTATCGTGTTGAATATAGTGTGATAACTCATCCAGATGCAATCTTCGACTCGATTCACCTATTGCATATAGAAGACTCTCTAAAGGAATTCGAGAAACTATATTTTTCAGGTTATCAGGATGGGAGATAAGAATCTCGACCAACCACCATCTCTCAACTACGTTGACAAGCGTTTGTGCAAGTTCTGTGAATTCTCCACTTTCTGTAAGTAGTTGTAGTTGAATCAGAGAGTTTCGATCTAAGTGTTCAGCAGTATCTGCTTCTTTCTGGATAATCTCATCTAACAAACCAGTTGGCACCAAAAAGCCTGTGTTAACATCAGGTTTCTTGTAATGTTTTAGAATTACTTTCTGTAGGCTGCCAGACACTTCACTTGTGGCAAATGGTTCAATACCTTTGTTTGATGTTGTGTATCTAGTTTTCTTATTCCAAGATCCACGATTCAATCGTACAAACATTGCTAACTCAAGAAATGTCCTGCTAATTCGTCCAATATTCTCCCCGCCTATTCTTGCCTTTGTAACCCATAGAAGTGCAGAAGCTTGACTTTTTGTGGATTTTAATTTGGCTGAAGTTTTTCCAAGTATTCCATCAACCTTCAGTGCCCATCCTATTATATCATAATCGACAATTTTGAGCTCATCCCGTTCCTTTCTGACAAACAACCTATTAGCTTCTTCAATGGCTTCAATCTCATTTGGTAGCAGGAAGTATCGAAGATCCCTAAATGGAATCAAATCTGATTGGATTTGTTTCACAATAGAATGACCAGCGTCGAGCGTCGCAAATCTCCCATATTTCATCCATCAAACCACCTTTTCTTTTATGAATTTAAAACAAGAAAAAAGTAAGGGGGCTAGTCCTAGCCCCCAATTGTAAACTATTTCTTGCTCTTTGACGCAGCTTTCATCGCACGCGACTTGAAGCCCTGGTTCTTTCCAGTCCTGTCAGAGTGTGATTGAATTCTGCGAGCGCTTCTAGAGGTCATTTTCTTGGACATTATTAGTCACCTCAT
>JBHLPA010000309.1:0-3406 GCA_048939935.1 Promethearchaeota archaeon
GATTGACCATGTACAGCATCAAGTTCCGTTTGTATCTCAAATCTTCTCATACTTTGAATATCCTGATGAAAAACATCCTATGTATCATTTGGGGACAATTTTGAAGAAGGAAGTAAAACTTGCTCCTAACAGAGTTGCAGCCGAGGCTCCTGGTTCTCCTGGATTTTGGGGATATAAGGGTCCGAGTCTGGAGGAGGTTTCTGGCTTGAAGTTCAAACTTCTTCCTGATGTGATAATGGACATGCGTGTCATTAAGGAGCCCGAAGAGATCGAGCTGATGCGCGAGTCATCCAAGTGGGCGGACCGGGTTCATAGATACCTCCAAGAATACACTGAGATTGGGGCAAACGAGATAGATGTGACAATCCGTGCCAGTACACAGGGGTCTCATGATATGGTGTCAGAACTTGGGGATGAGTATCATCCAACAGGATTCTCGATGTTTCCTGCTGTTGCACTCTATCGGGGACAGATTGGTCCAAACTCATATTTTCCGCATGCGTTGTCACGGGGGCTGGTATTCAAGAAAGGTGATACCTTGGTCACCGGAGCATCATCAGATGTCTATGGTATTAACTCTGAATTAGAACGGACTATGTTCATGGGTGAACCAAACAAACGACAGAGGGAGCTCTTTGAAGCGATGATGGCTGCCCAGGATGCGGCTCTTGATGCTGCAGGTCCTGGGGTGTACTGCTCTGATGTGGACCATGCTGCAAGACAAGCTTTCAAGAACCATGGAGTCATCCAACTTGTCAGACATCACACGGGACATGGTCTTGGAATGGAGGGACATGAACGACCTTTCTTAGATCGAGGTTCTGAGGACATCCTTGAACCAGGAATGATCTTCTCATGTGAGCCTGGAATCTATGAGAAGGGTCTCGGTGGATTCAGGCATAGTGACACATTTGTGGTGACTGAAGAAGGAATCGAAGTTCTGACCAAGTATCCTAGAGATTTAGAGAGTCTTATTATTGAGTGATTATTCAAATAAAATCCCTGTAGTATTAATCATAGAAGACTTATGAAACGTTATGAAGGTTTATTTGGATTTTCGAGGTCTATGCGCCTTTTTTTCGATGATGGATTCTGTAGATTTCTTAACATACGTTATATATAATCTCTGAGTTGTCATGTTAGTGATTCAATGATGAAGCACGCTACTCTTAACAAATTGATACTCGGGATGTTCCTATTCCTTCTAGTATCATCTATGGTCAAAGTTAATGCAACAACAACCACAGATGATCAAACCACCCAGGAAGAGGATAATACCACCATAGAGGACGATACTGTAACTTCAACCACAGGTCAGGATGATGATTCTAATGATCGTGAGGTGACCATAGATGCGACACCTACGTATGTGGAGATCGAATCGCAACTTGAATCTGGAGGAGTCGAAGACTCATTCAAGATATCAGTCGAGGTTGGTCCTAATGGCGCAGAGTTCCAGATTGCGTTCGAATCTGAAACAGCCACCAATGAGACCGAGCGAGAATTCGAAGTTCGATTCGTTGAGCTTATTGAGTACATTGATGTCAATGATAACGGAGTCTATGACGATTCCGTTGACGACGGTGTCCGAACATTGGCACTCGAAAGCTTTGACCCCGTAGTTTATACCATAGAGAACACAGCTAATGGTCCACTACATATCATTGATGTGTTAACCACTGATGGTATCTTTGGTGCTAGAGTTTACGCAGTTGGTGACTTCACAGAAGTTAATGGGACTGTGATTGCACCTACTCAAGTCAAGATTGATGTATCCATCCGAAACTTCAATTTCACAGAAGTTAACTCGTTTCTAGCACTGAAGGTTGAACTTAGTTCTGAGTCGGAAACTTCCTTTGATGATATGACAGAAGATGAAGAGGATGGTCGAGCTGTCGATGAGTCTGAAGTTGACTTTCTCTTGACTGATGTCACAGGTTTCTTCTCATGGAAAGAGTCTGCTGAGATTGATGGAGTAACACATCTTGTCAATTCAACTATTGATGAGGTGACTGCGACTGAGCAGGATATCTATCTTAGTTATCCACAAGGCAATGAGATCATTCATGATCCCAAGATTGGTTTTGAGAACTTATTACTTTCAGGAAGCAATCAACTACCCCTGCCCGAATTTCTAGCTGACAATATTCTACCAATCGGTATTGGTATTGCTATTGTCATTATCGGCGTAGTAGCAATCGTTAAACGACGATAATATCTGACCATTCTATATGGAGGAGAGAATTTCTCTTCTCCAGTTTCCCTTTTTTCCAATAGGCTTATGGAATATGTGTGAGCTCTTGAACAACTGGTTGTATTAGATTCAGTACAGTCGTTGGAAAGATACCAATTATAATTAGTACGACTCCGAAGATAAAGATTGGAATAAGCGGAGTTTTTCTTTCTTTGAACTCGATTATCTTTGAGGGGATTTTCCCATACATGCGATTGAGTAGTCTTAACAGATATGCAGCTTGAATTACACTTACTGTCACTCCTGCTAATGCGAGCCAACCCATCCCTCCTTCTATGGCAGATGTGAACAACATGTACTTTGCAATGAAACCTGCAAAGGGTGGGATTCCAGCAAATGAAAGCAATCCAAATACTAATCCGAAACTAGTCCAAGGCGCAGTTTTACCTAATCCATTGAGGTCATCTAAGCTATGAACTCCGAATTTGTTTAGGATTCCTACAGCCATGTATGCCAAAGCTGTTGTGATTCCTCCTACTAGGAAGAAATACAGATTTGCCATAACTCCGAGAGAAGTCATACTGCTGATTGCGATGAGGTTGTAACCGACATCAGCTATACAAACGTACGCAATGAGACGTTTAACATCCTTTTCCATCAGAGCACGAAGATTTCCGACAACCATAGTAATGAGTGCGAAGATTGCGATAGTTGTTGTCCAATCAATTACTTGATTTGGAGTTAGTATGTAGATGAGGACCCTCAAAAGAATGTAATAGCTACCTTGGTCTATTAATCCCGAAAGATAGGCTGATGATGAGGCAGGTGCTTCTGTGTATGCATCTGGTAACCATAGATGGAATGGGACTATTGCCGCCTCAATAGCATAACCGCCTCCTATAAAGGCAAATGCGACGAGAAGAAGCGCTTTATCATCAAAAGTGACAAGTACGTTTTTCACTTCCCAGTAATTCAATGTTCCAGCAATACTGAACAATAATGAGAGCCCATAGACAATGAAGCTTGACCCTATGATGACCATAACCATGAACTTCAATGTAGCATGAACTGACCGTGGTGACTTTCTATAAAGCATAAGAAACGCTGCACCAGCTGAGGATGCCTCCCAAAAAATGAAGAGTGTCAGTAAATCTCCCGCTAAAGCGGCCCCTATAAGACAACCAAGAACTATGATCATAAGTGCGTAGTATC
>JBHLPA010000024.1:0-13694 GCA_048939935.1 Promethearchaeota archaeon
TGCAATCATGAGTGTCAAAATCGATAAAATCTATGTCGTAAGTGACTTCGAATCCGTTGTAAAGATTGGTGTCTAGAATAAATTACCTGAAACAGCCCAATTGTGTATTGCATTATCCATAATCTCCCAAAGACCAAATTCTACCAGATAACGATAGAGCGAGCCTCCAAAGATTAGTATAATAATGGACAATATGAGGTAAGTCAGTTCTCGATAGACGCTTGGTTTCTTTAATCTGTTAATAATGGACTGATCCTTCACTGCCAAGAACTGCGAGATGAACATGAATGCGTAATAGGTCGAGAACAGACCAACAAACAGTCTGAGATAGTTGGGGATACTTGGAAAACCATAGACAATAAACGTGTCACTCTCAGGGTCAATCAACGTGATAGCAGTTGAGGGTGAGTCTCCAACCAGAATCCAATGCTTACCGTCAATCTCGACATAGTCAGCTTCGTACGGTTGAATAAGGTACCAACCGCCAAACTCCTTCATTATGGTCTTTGTTTCTCTATCCACAAAGAACACACGTCCGTTGTTTGAGTCAGTGATCATGTAGGTGTCATTGCCTATATCATCACAGTCCCTAGCCCATCTCAGCTCGCCAAACGGAAAATCAAGACGGAATTTCCAGACTACCTCTTTAGTGGTATAGTTGACTTCTATTATGCGTCTGTTCTCACTGTCGCAGATTATGACATTGCCATTATCTCTGACATCTGGGTTGTGTTGATGGTTTAGGGTGTCATAGTCCTCTGGCTCTCCATACCACCAGATGACCTCCTTTGTGTCTGTGTAATTGACTTCAAGGACGAGATTGAAGTTACGTAGTGAGATCATCAGTGAATCATAGGTCCGACCTAGCTTTGTACCGTTAATCCATTCAGCATCATTGGTATGAGCCCAATCAGCTTTCGGATTTTGGACATAATCTATTGCTTTCTGACTCCAACCCGCTCTGATAGCAAGTTCTGTCCAGTTGACATCAGCAGGATTCCTTGGGTCCCATTCCCACACTATGTCATTTGGATCTGAGATATTAAGTTCAATCACGCGGCCTACAGCTGTGTCTGCTACTATGATATTACCGTCTGGCAATAATCCTGATTCGTGACAAAACCGTTCTGGGACGTCGCTCTCCCAGAGCACATTGAGTTCGGTATTTACGATCAGAACCTTGCCAATGTTGTCAGTGACCAGGAAGTTCCCAGCATAATCGCCTTCTGTGAGGTAGTCTACATCCAAAGGCAATCCTATTGGTTGATTCGCTGGAATCACGATGAAAAAGAGGGGTAAGGCAACCACAGCGATGATTGTCAAAACTATGATCAATTGTGTTTGATGTTTCAGAGTTATGCCCCCCAGTAAAATGATAGAGTTGCCAGTGCAATGAATGCAAGGAAGTACGTTCCTGTATACATTAATGATCTCTTGATGATCATCTTCTGTGTGAAAGCAGTGGGATGGTTTTGGTTGTATTTATACACAATCGCGAACGAGATAAGTAACGCAATCACGAGTAGTAATGGAATTATGAGAAAGAATGTCAAGTCACTCACTCTCATGATCATGTAGCTCAAAAAACCAAAGAACATTCCAGTGAGCAATTTGTACCAGTATAGAATCAGGTCCAATCTATTCCGAGCAGCAGACTGCAATGTACTGGTTTCACTTTGCACCTCTGGTGTGCCTCCAGGTACTGACTAGTTTTGTCGACCATCATCCGAAGATACCGATATATCACTGTTACCCTTAGTCTAAGCCGTTCATTTAGTATACAACAGTGGTTTTTCAGCGATGCGAACCCTTTAGTAGCATGAAATCATAACAAAAGGAGGTGGGCGTCCGCGAGGAGTCTTGGTAACTTACCTTCCATTAGTTACCACACCCAACTGACTCTTTACTGTCGCTCACCCCTTTTGAAGTCCTATACTATAGAGGTAATATGAACACAATCGCGTTTGTGGTGAATCAGATTGACAAATTCACTCTATCTTCTGAGGCATGCTGAAACCCAGGTTGATTTGTCTACTCCTGCACGGACTTGGCTCATCACAAAGGAAGGTGTTAGATTAACTAAGGAATTGGCAAAGTCTGAGAAACTGAGTGTCATGGACGGAATCATTCACTCAAGTGAGGAAAAAGCAAAACAGACAGCTGAGATATTTGCTGAGGGTCTTGATGTTCAGCTGTATCAACTATCAGGACTTGATGAGCTTAATCGCGAGCACCAGGGAAAACTTAGTGATGAGGAGTATCGTGACCGCGTCAGGAGAACCCTCACTGAACCGCAGAAGAATGTTCCAGGATGGGAGTCTGGAGAATCTGCTCTAGAACGCTTCGAAGACGCAGTTCGAAAAGTGGACATTATGTTCCACAGAAAAAATGTACTGATAGTTTCTCATGGCCTTGTTCTCACACTCTATTTCTGTAAACTCAAAGGATTCGAAGCTATTGCTTATGAACGATGGAGCCAGCTTCAGTTCTTGGCATGGGGCCTTGTGAGGGAAGGTCGTGTATTAGTAGATTTAATCTAATCAACGAACCTTTTTGAGCAGCATAGATGTACGAAACTGAGTGATTTGAGATGCCAAAGGTCACGAAGAAGATGATCACATCGTTTTCCAAGTTCAAATCTGGATGGGAAGCGGATGCAGGAAAACCAGAGAACACGATAATTTACTACTTGATCGCAGCCCTCAATATAGAAAAAGATCCGCAGCTTGCTGATGCGATGATGACGGTCATAGTATCCAAAAACGACTGTATTGAAGATGAGGAGTCTCCTTCGGGTCTAAAACTAGGGAGGAGCGCCAAATACTTCATAGGCCAGTTCAAGAAGAACAAGAATATTGCTCGCTCATATGTTGGCGGCACTCCGAAGAATGACTATAGCATTGACAAGGACAAACTTGTCATGACAGTCACTAAGAAGCAGCAGCATGGTAAAGGTCTGAAGATATTCATTGATAGTGCCGGTAAGGACATGGACACACCCTTGCAGCTTCAACAGAACAACGATGGTCAATGGAAACTGACTGAGTACAGTTCTGTCTGTACCGGTGTTCGGAAGACTACAGCAGAAGAGGGCGATTTCTAATTATCTATGGGTCCTTCAGGACCCATCTCTATTTCTTTCCATTATTCATCCTTCTGAAGTGTCATGAGAATCTGTGTCACATCAGGGCACTTGTTCACTCTGTCTGAGAGTACATCGATATACCGGATAATCCCCTTTTTATCAATTACAAAGAGACCTCTCTTACCGTACCCTTCTTTTGGGGTGTAACAATCGTACTTGAGGGTTACCACACCGAGAGGACTGTGATCAGACAGTACCGGAAATCCAACTCCATGAAGACTCTGTGACCATACCTTGTTCTTTCTTACGGAGTCCATGTTTATGCCTAGGACTTGGGTGTCCATCTCCTCGTAATGGGCGAGGTTATCCTTGTAGAGTAGAAGATAGTTCTTGCATGAGTCGTCCAAGTCACCAGGATTCAGCGCTAACAGAACGTTGCGCTTTCCCTTATAGTCTGAGAGGCGGACCATATTACCCTCCTGGTCTGGTAATTCGAAATCCGGGGCCTTCTCACCAACGTTGAGACACACATTTCGTTCTCGAAGTATCATATCTTTTCACATTCGTATATGTATTAACCATAGTTAAATCATTTTTGGAATGGCGTATATTTCGTTTTATAAGTAACCAAAATACTTATATTGTGTAATAGTATTACATAATACTATACAACCGTAAGAGTTCGCGACGGTTGGAGGAGACGCAGGAAAAATGGCTGATGAAAATTCGAACAACGAGCCCTTCATCATACGAAGGAATCGGAATCCGAGGCTCAGAACGCTTGAGTCCCTGTACTACGACTATGCTCGCATCAAGTGAGCGAATACGGAGGTAAAAGAAATGGCACTTGCTAAAAACGACAAGAGAAAGTTGAACCGAGCTAAGAAAGCTCAGTCCACTGAAGCACTGGCTTATGCTTATCTCTACCGCAAGTAGAGTTCGAAGTATCAGCCATGCGGATTAGTTTAACATGATGGTGCTCGTGGCTGGCGGGCACTCTCATTCCCTTTTCATTTTTCTGGGTGGTTTTATACTCTTGACATTGTACTGAATAGTATGGTGGCTCAAGTCACCGCCCAAGGTTCTTCGTACATCGTGTTCGATGCTCGAGGTGTGTCAGGACCAGATTCGGTCTATGAGGCGGCAACCAAGATCGCAGATAGGATCATGGACGGCATTGACAGGTTGACCTTTTCGAACACAATTGAGACAGCTACATTGTTCATAACTGGAACTGGGGCACAACTCATCTTGCTTGTGCATTCCTTCGAGGAGGAACTCATCGCACCTGCTTTCAGGAGTACCCTCAAGAATATCTCCTATGATGCTGAAACCGGATACATCCAACGTTATGTCATTCCAATCCTAGATATTGAATCTCCCACCTGAACTACGCACACCGATAAATTTAATGAAGTAATAAACCGGTGAGGACCAATCGCGTGGGTGATTAAACATGGAGATTGAGCTAAAGCCATTCGATCCTTTCAATGCAACCAAAGAAGAGTGGAAACGATTTCACGAATTTAGGTATAAGAGATATCCTGAATTTGCACCTGGTGATCCAATCACAGCAGATGAGGTTGTGGAAAAGAGTCTACGTTTCATGAGAGAAGAAGAATATATCGAAACTCACTCTGTTCATGAAAAGGGAAAGCCCGATGAATGGATTGGTCTCGTTCGTGTGAGTATGATGAAAGAAACCTCTCCGTCCTATGAGGAAAACAAGCATTTCGCATTTGTCTACAATCTTGCTTTGCTTACTCCTTTTAGAGGAAAAGGCATCGCTCAACAGCTTCTTCAAGTCATTCTCGATTTTGCGAAGAAGTACGATAAGACACTAATCATTGCAGAAACTTCTGAAGAACATGGTAAACGTTTCATCAGGAAACTGAAAGCAAAAGAAGCCCTCTCCTCAGTCGAGAATCGGCTAGACCTCACGAAGATAGATTGGGATATGGTGAATAAATGGATTAAGGAGGGACCAGTAAGGTCTCCTGATTCTAAGCTTGAATTCTTCCAAGATTGTCCAAATGATATCATAGAGCAGTATTGCAAGACTTATTCAGAAATTGGCAATCAAGCACCACGTGAGGATTTGGATGTTGGTGATTTCTTCATCACACCAGAGCTCCGAAGAACATATGAAAAGTATCAGAAAGATGTTGATGTAACCTGGATAACTGCCATCACTCGAGAATCGAATGGTGACATCTCCGGATTGACTGAGGTTCTATATCGCCCCTCTAAAGATCCTCTTATCACACAGGACCTCACTGGTGTTTCTGAGAAGTATCGCGGATCTGGGAAAGGCAAATGGCTAAAGGCCACCATGTTGAAGGAGATCCGTAAACGTTTCCCAACTGTCACAACGGTAGTCACTGGTAATGCTACCAGCAATGCTCCTATGCTTTCCATCAACAACCGACTTGGATTCAAGGTTCACAAAGAGCAAATTATAGCTCAGATGAAGACAGAAGAGCTTGAGAAATATCTCAGTAAGTGACCTGAGAGTAGGGTTCATATGGTACTCTAATTGTGTCCCTATCAGGTGTTTGGTTCGATGAGACTTGAACGTTTCAAGCTTGAACGAATGCAGTCTGAATGGGAACATCGTGTGGAGTACAATCTCAGCGAGAGTGGAGTAAAACCGATGCATATCCGTGACCTTGTGGACACAAAGAAGCTACAGAACCAACTCCTTGACATCCAACTTGGTTACTCTCAGACAAACGGTACATTGGCTCTCCGCGAAGCTATCTCCTATCATTACCCTGGGATCACAGCGGAACACATCATCGCAACAAATGGAGGTGCTGAGGCTAACTTCCTCGTGACATGGTGGTTGCGGAAAGAGTTTCCCGATAGAGATGAACTTGTGTTCATGATACCTAATTACATGCAGATTGGTGGTATCTGGAAGAATCTAGGTGGAAAGGTCATTCCCTTCAAGCTTGACCTGAAAAACAGTGTTTGGGCCCCAGACATTGATGGCCTCAAGACATCTGTCACTTCAAAGACTGCGGCGATTGTTATCTGCACTCCTAACAATCCAACTGGAAAAATCTTGTCTCAGAGTGACCTGAAGACCATCGTTGCTATTGCGAAGATGAACGGGGCGTATGTTGTTTCAGATGAGATTTATCGTGGTGCTGAACTTCAAGAAGACAAAGCGCCTTCAGTAAATGGTCTCGCTGATAATGTCCTGATTACCTCAAGTCTGTCTAAGGCGTACGGTCTCCCTGGTCTAAGATTAGGATGGGTTATCTGCCCCACACTTCAGGTTGCAACTGAACTCTGGACCTATTCTGATTATACAACAATATGCCCAAGTAAAGCGAGTGACTGGCTTGCGACCCTCGCACTATCTCAGGAGGTTCAAGCTAAGATTGAGAAGCGTACCCGGAAGGTTGTCAGTGAGAATTGGGCAATCATGGAGAAGTGGATCGACTCTCATTCTAATCTACTATCAGGTGTTGCCCCCGAAGCAGCAGCAATATGCTTCATCAAACTCAGGGATGACATTGACTCACTTGACTTCACCATGCGACTCATGAAGGAGAAGAGTGTCCTCATCTCACCGGGTGAGCACTTTGAGATGCCCGGTTTCATTCGCATTGGGTTTGGAAGTGAGAAGGAGTATCTTCAACCAGCATTGGAACGGATTAGCGAACTGCTAATGACTTATCAATAATGGGTCAATTTTGTCACAAGAAATAGATTTTCATTGCACTTTTGACCTTTTACGTTATTCATTTAGATTTATGATGGTATTAAAATAGAAAAAAAGTATTCATATTACTTAACTTATGATATGTAATTTTATGAATTATCTTTCAAGAGTTTGCTAGGTTTAGTCTCCTTATTGTTCTCGAACCAAACAGTTTCGAACATTTGTTTCCAACGAATATGTGCAGTTGAATCAAGACTGCAGGATGCAAGCGAAAAATGTCAACAGAGGTGAAACAGTCCAACACCGAAGTGAAAAGCGCAGAGCTCAGTGAAAAAGAGGAACGCGAGCTCGCACTACTTTTGGAGTTGGCAAAGATCTACTATGATGGTCCGTGAAGGAGGTCATAGGAACAATTGGACGTGTCAGAAAATTGGCGGGGACTGAGATAGAAGATGAGAATATACTAGGACATTTCCAAGAAGCGATTCAGAGAGCAGAGGTCTCTGATGAGGAGAAGCCAGCAATCGGGATTGAGTATGCATGCTTACGATCGATGATGCTCGATCCTCAGAACACAACGATGTGGAATGCACTCGCACTGGTCTACATGATGTCAGATCGTATGCAAGAAGCTGAAGAAGCCATTGTGAGGTCTCTTGATATCGACACCTCTAATGCATGGACTTGGACAATCTGGGGCGACCTCCTCAGGCAGAATGGTGACAGTACTGAGGCTGAACGAGCATACCGAATGGCTACGGAGCTTGACCCCAAAGAGATACATGCTCTCCGGCATCTGGCGCTACTTTATCTGGAACGAAGCGCCTTACCGGAGGCAGTTGATCTACTTCAAATAATTATTTCCGTCACGCCAAATGACCAAGAACTGTGGGATGCTTACTCTAGGTGTCTTCAAAGGTTGAAGCTATGACTATTCAGTATGTCTGAAGACATCAATCACATAGATGGATGTGACTATTCCAAAACACTAAAGGAGAACTCGAATACTCTTTCTCTATATGGAAATTCGAGTCATTCCTTTTTTCTCGCCCATCTCACCTGAGGGTGTAAAGGATGAGGTACTGAAAAAACTTCAAGGAGACGAAGTCAGGATCCTAGAACCAGACGATTTCAAACCTGCTTCTATTTCTGACCGTACCTACATTTTCATTGGCACTGGTGGGACAGAGAACCTAGTCGCGGATTTCCTTAAGGAGCACTCACTACCATCACCTGTGTTGCTTCTGAGTTATAATCTTCGTAACTCCCTCCCAGCAGCAATGGAGACTCGATCATTTCTCCAAGGTCAGGGTATTGAATCTCAAATAATACATGCAACACTCTCTGAGCTGCGCCAGATGCTCTCGGAACAGATTGAGTTTATTGAGGTTCTCTTGAAAATTAGAAACAGCACTCTTGGAATAATTGGTAAACCTTCTTCTTGGCTCATTGCCTCAAACACAAACTCCGACAAAATCAAGAACCAGTGGGGTTTGACCATCCGTCAATTTCCCTTGAATTCCCTTATTGAATCAGTCCAGTCCGCTGAAAACCCTGATGACATAGACTCATTCATCAAGTTCGCAAGAGCCTGCGCCCCATCTGAAGAGGAGATACGAAAGGCTGGATTAGTGGCTCGCGCTCTAAAAGAGGTTGTAGACAAACAACAACTAGATGCCGTCACTGTGGAGTGCTTTAGTCTTCTGATGGACACAGGTGTGTCTGGGTGCTTTGCATTGTCACTGATGAATGACCTCCAAGAATCAACAGCCGGATGTGAGGGTGATGTTCCTGCCACCTTCACCATGTTCTTAGGTCGACTGCTTACTAGGGAACTAGGCTTCATGTCAAATGTGACTCAAGTTGATAAAGAGAAAAACGAAGCTGTCTTTGCTCACTGTACAATTCCCACTAAACTCACAGAGAGTTATGAGATAACATCTCATTTCGAAACCGGGTTAAGCATCGGAATACGAGGGACTCTGAAACATCAAGATGTCACAATTCTCAAGGTCTTTGGAGACGACCTCAGCCAGTTCTGGGTTTCTGATGGAAAAATCGTGGAGAACTTAGTGAACGAAACAGGTTGTAGAACACAGATACGTGTAGTCCTGGAGGAAGATGTTGACTATTTTCTGAAGCGTTCCTTGGCCAATCATCATATTATCTTCCTTGGAAAACACGCTGAGAAGATTCGGAGATTCTTCTCCTTTGTCTAAAGCACTGAACATGGCATTACTGTGCATGTCTAGACCTATTAAGGTCATATAGAAATGATACATCTTATTCGGAAGATTGGATGTTGTTGCCCGTCTATTTCTCTTAGATGACCAATCTTAGCACCGAATTTCTCTAGACAAAGTTTCACCAAGTATTACGTGAGAAGAGATTCAGGATTGACAGAGATGCTAGAAACCCCTTTCCAGACTGCTGATAGAGTCCAACGAGTTATGTGTAAAACTGGAACTCCCACGATTGACAGCTTACTTGATGGTGGATTTGAGACAGGTCTTGTCTATCTTTTCTATGGATCTGAGCAGCTCAATAATGCCCTCTTGCGAGCAGCAGTTCATGCACAGCTTCCTCTGATAAGTGGTGGATTTTCAAGTCCTACAATTATGATTGATAGTTCGAATATGGTCGATATGGTCAAGCTACGCGATTACGCATTCCAGCTTTGTCTTGAACCAGAAAGTGTAATGGATATGATCTATATTTCCCGTGCCTTCAACTCATCACAGACATACGATTTGGTCATTAAACATCTCGATGAATTCTTAGAGCGAATACCTGCAAAGCTACTAATCCTCCCAGGTCTTGTCGATCTGTTCATTAACGAAGGACTGGATGCAGATAGAACCCAACAGATGACTCATCTTGCTGCTAGAATCAGTGCTTTCACTCTACGGCATAATCTTGTAACACTGATATCCACGCGAATCAAATGTACGCACGCGATATGTCCCCCTGTTGGAACAGCATTGGCAAGTTCAGCACAGGTACACATCCATGTCGATGAAACTCCAATGCGAACTGTTTATTCATTGACAAAGCATCCGAGCTTACCTGAGCGGACCGAGTCATTGTTACGAAAGGGATCCGCTTTTGGAGTGACACTCCCCTTGGATTATTTCTTCGGAGATGACTCCTCTACTTGAGTGACTTGCCTCACAATGAAACCACCTTTTAGATGAGTGATGTGGTTTTCTACTTCTTCAATTACGTTTGTCGGGTTGTCCCTATTCCCAGTCAAGGTCCATCTCAATCACATCAAAAAGGTCATCGTCTTTCCCCTTTTCTCCAGAGAGTCGGAGTGGAAACCAAATCTCTGGGTCCATTGCTAAACCAATTTCCAAGACGACTTTTAGAAAAAGTGACGTCTTGATTAGCTTACCCTCAAATGGGATGTGAGTCAACCAGTCCTCAAGTATTGTTTCTTCAATCCATGTACCATACTCGTTATAGCTTATTGGAATCCGTTTCTGGTTCAATTCTTTCCTTGAGTCCAATTCCCTTCTCTGGCATATGGCATCCTCTTGCCGAATAATATCCAGTCGGACTCCTTTGATACGAGACCGTTCCTTCACGAGAAACCTGACAACAAATTCTTTTCTTGGCCTGACAATATCAGTCGGAATCTCAGCTTGGATGTGTTCATCTTCTTTCCTTATTGGTAGCTGATCTAACTGTTCAGGAATGAACTCTGGAGGTCTGTTTTTGACTACAAGAGGAATCTTTTGTTTTGGATCCAACGCTCTATCGACCTCTACAACTGCTTCAATGCTGTAATCGATTGTGCCGTAAATCCCCTCATACACTGGTGGTAGTCCTTCAGACAGTTTAAACTGGAATTCGAATTTTGTGTCACCAGAATTGATGTTTCCGCCCTCCCAGATTGTCAACTCCTCTCCCATGAGTGGTTGGGTGTCACTCACGTGAACTTTTCCAGCTTGATAATGTGTGTATTCTTTTCCTTCGATTTTTAGAATCACTCTATTGCACGAGAAGGTACTGTCCGTCTTAACAACCACCTGACCAACAACTTCCTCGCCTGAAAAGAATTCATTCTTCTCTAAGTAGACCATCACATCTCGCATACGAATACCAACCGCTAGGATATGGTCATGTCTGAATGTAAATAGGCTTTTTCTTCTTGGTTTCAATGGAATCCAAAATCTAGAGGTATATCATCAAGAATGTCATCTCCCTCTGTTTCGGGTCTCTCTCCTGAAATCTTGATTTTGTGGGTAACAAAGGGATCAACTTCCCATCTCATTTCTAGTACAACTTTTAGGTAGTAGGAAGTTTCGAGCAGCTTAGATCTGAATGGTACTCGCCGCCAATTCTTTCCAATGATTATTTCATTCCAACTATTGAAATCTCGTACCGATATGGGGACAAATTTCTTTACAATTGTGACATCATGACTACCTCTCTGACTACGACATCTTGCTTTCTCTCTCCTGCGGACTTCAAAGCGAACACCAGACACACGCGAGTGCTCTTCCACCATGAACTGAACGGGCATACCCTCTCGCATCCTCATTATGTCGTTTGGTAGTTCCACATTTAACACATCTGTCTTCATTTTCTTTGGGCTATACCCCTCACGCTCCGGAATATACGCTGGGTGATATGGAAGAACCCTGAACCGTCGTGTCATCTTCGGGTCAAGTCTCCAGTCTAACTCAACAACTGCCTCCACATTGTATTCTATCCACCCATAGTATCCCGAATAGGTGGGTGGTAGGTTGTCATCTAATATGAATCCAAATGGAAACTCAGTCTTACCTAGAGGGATGTCGGTCGCCTCGCTGAGGATCATCTCGCCTCCTGCATGAACACGCTCATCTGAGATATTGGTATCACCAGACCCCATTCGAGTCTTCTCCTTTCCCTTCACCTTCAAGATGACCCTGTTGCATCTGAAAGCATCATTGGTTTCTAAAATGACCACGCCTCTGATTGTTCCTCCTGGTGGAGCATTCCGCTCCGAGAACCTGATGTCAATAAACCTCATCGCGTATTCCGACCACTGGTTGCATCTTCACACGGGGACAAATATTCTTTTGCAACAAAAAGGAAACTCTTGGTTCCACTAGATGAAGTCCTGGACCTTCCAGCTTATGCGATCCATGAGTCAGTTCACTCCGGAGAGTCGTCTTCGCATTCAGGATCAATCTCCATTCTGGATCCGATCTTACGCGGTTGTGACCTGACCCTGAGCTCATCTATCAGACTATCAAGATAGCACATGTGTCTGTCACCTATTTCCCTAATCTGGGAACTCTAGTGTATCAGACCAAGTATGATCTCTGTTTATACTAGTTTGTCGGTCTACGCGAGGATCAAGTTACTAATTGAATCCTGCTTTTCGCATACTATCTTCTAGAGTTTCGTACCTTGACTTGAGGAAGTCCTTCTTCTGTTTCTTAATTTCACTCAGGTATATTGAAACCTGCATCTCTCCACTGTGCATGGACAACTTCTCACTTACCTTTGTGTATGTTTGGACAGATGGTATCCAAGGAAGAGGATTACGCCCACTACCCAGAGAAAATGCTCGTGATTCCAGGTATCTCACGTTCTTGAAATTCACATGTAGCCCTTTAACAAATCGACCATAATCGAGTTTGACAGAACCTTTGTCCTTGCAATCAAAGATATCCATACCTGCTAGGTACGGATATTCATTTTCATACAGAATTATTTGTGAAACTGTGAAAGTACCCTGCGGTGTAAATCTTGGTCCAACAATGAACAATCTCTTGTTAGTGACGTATATTCCCCCTATTCTTCTAGTACCACCTGTACTTCCATCAGCTAAACCTGCTAGGAACTGATCCTTCGCAGATTTGTGTTGCGTAAAGAACATGAAGCTACTTTGTCCATAGTCTCCATACAGAAGTTCCTCATCTGGTTCTATGATTTTCCTGATTACTCCGCCATAGATCACTAACACAAGACCTAGATGTCTGTTAGGCTGCATTTGAGAAGGCATTGGAAATTTGTACTTTCCTTTGTTCCTCTCATCAACAATCTTTGCAATGAGGTCTGCAGTGTTCTGTGCTTCTCCAGAATAGCCTTTGTGGATTAGTTCTATCCCCTTCTGAAAGAGTTGCTCACACTGCATGTTGGTTGCATAGTCTCTGCTCTTTGTTTCATTGACCAGATACTTCTCAATCTCTCTGGCGGTTTCTCGACTTGGCTCTCTCTCAATCAATTCGTCCAATCTAGCAATAGTTTGAAACATGCTATTCGCCCCCTGTATTTTACTTCTATAGCGTAACACTGTAAAATATCTTAGGGACACTTGACACAAAACTTCGATGTTTCTCTACAGTCTAAATGGTAGGATTTTTGGAAAAATCTCCTCATTCGAGAGTTAAAGGTATAATCTCCCCCTTAATGAACAGACTAGCTTCTGAATCAGTAAGAGTCATACCAATACCCCCAAGGTATGGCTCCCTATCCTCCAGCTCCAACTTTCTGTTAAGAAGAATCCGCTTTGCACTCATCATAGCGAGATCGTGTGTGACATGTATGTGCACTACATCTCCTTGCTCTTGGGACAGACGTTTGATAGTATCATCCATTAGCCTGGACTTGTAATCCGCAAACTCTTCCATTCTCTCGCCAAACCCACCATCCACCCAAGTGTTCACAAAATCTGTCACATTTCTTCCATCTGGATGAAGGTTCTTCCATACTTCTTCTTCGATAATCTGAGGTCCCACAAGGGTTGGTAGAGGATCAATGTCTACGAGTTCTCCTCCTCTATGACTAAATCCATCACCTATTGCCTCTGCAGTTTCAAAACATCTTGGGACAAAACTGGTATAGATGTGCATTTTCCCTTTACGAGGAATTCTCTTCCCAAGTTCAAATGACATCCTCTTCCCAAGTTCAGTGAGACCACCACTCACCATCTCGTCA
>JBHLPA010000310.1:0-3345 GCA_048939935.1 Promethearchaeota archaeon
TTCAGTCAGGTATCCTCGTAGAGGAAGGAAACCACAGGATTCTACTTGATATAGGATCAGGAGTCCTCCAGAGACTGATGCAACTTGATCTTGATTTAACTACCATTGATTCAGTCTTTATCAGTCACTTTCACATCGATCACTGCGCGGATTTTTTGCCGCTCGTTCAAACTTTGTGGCTATTGGAATATGACAAGACACTGAACCTTTTTGCCCCACCTCCTGTCAAACAATGGTCAAGAGCAGTGTTTGACATTGCTTTTACATATCTTCGTGATAAAGTACTGATTAGCACTGTAATTCTGAGTGAGAATCATGTAATTCCACGGGGCAATCTCACTGTGGTTGCAGGGCTTAATCTACATGGTAACTACGATACACGTGCCTTCAAGGTCGAATGTGGTGGAAAAAGTGTGACCTTCTCATCAGATACGGCACCTTGTAGAGATATCATTGATTTGGCAAAAGGGACAGATGTACTGATTCATGAGTGCAATTGGCTTGATGGTCCACATCCAGAAGGAGTACATACTAGTCCTAGTGAACTTGCGAGGATTGCAGAGAAGACCAACCCATCAAAGGTCATACTGACTCATGTTGCACCGGAAGTTGTAGCAGAGAAGGACAAGGTAATAGATATTGTAAGTAGACGAACAGATGCAGAGGTCATCGTTGGTGAGGACCTGATGACTGTTGATTTGTGAGATTATGGAAATTGAAAACCAATACGTCGAGGACCATACATGCGTTTTATGTTAGCCATGCCAAATACCCCACCTAGAATGAACATCGGGGACCATGATGCAAGCTCGGTGAACTCAGGCCAGATTGGAGGAGGCAACCCCTGACTTAATGCAGTTCCATTTACAGCAAGAATCACGAAGAAAGTCAACGAATAAAGGAGGTTCACAACAGCTGCCTTTCTAGCAAAAGGAATGTCGTAAGTGTTGACCACGTGATGTGTGTCGCGAATTAGAATGATAACAAAAAACATAGTGAAAGCAATTAAAGCTGGATAGTTGTATAGCCAGAAGAGGATATAGCCAATCAGAACAAGCCCGGTGTAAATAGCATAGGTAGAAAGAGGATTAAATGGACGCGACCTTGGAACAATTGGTTCTTTCTGTTCTTGCTCAGGTTTATCCTCCGACATCACATTTCACAATCCAGGATAACTTTCATCTCATATAACTAAGAGCTTAGGAGCAAAGGGCAAGAAATACTAGAAGTATGGATTCGAATAATGTCAACAATCATTGTCATCAGTAGATGACACAAGAAATCAATGCTTGTTATAGGGAAAAATCGGTTTTCTTGTCAAAAATCAATGCTACAAACATACCATGTCAACGTTTAAAACATATGAGAACTCTATCCATCCTAGAACTCGATACAACTTTGCGAGTCGATGAATCATGGCCGACGCGATAGAGTGGACTAACGCCAGTCCTGATCACATTGTTTGGCGTTATCCCGATAATAGGATTAAATGGGGATCACAGCTGATTGTTATGGAAAACCAAGCCGCCATCTTCTATAGAGATGGGAAGGCTCTGGATACTTTCCTTGCTGGCCGTCATAAATTGACCACAAGCAGTATGCCCAGTCTTGTGGGTTGGTTGCAGAAGAAAATCAAGGGCGACGTCTTTGAAGCCACTTGTATCTTCATCTCCCGCTCACAGTTTCAGGGTAAGTTTGGAGGAAGAGGTCAGACCAGTGACCTGGCTCCCCTAATGTTCCATGGAAACTTCTGGTTCAGAGTGAAAGAACCAAAGATCTTCACGAACGAAGTAGTGAGTAATCAGAACGCCTTCTCAACAAAGAAGGTCAACGATTTCCTTCGCTCATTTATGAATGAGCGTATCATTGACGAGTTCGCACACTATGATCTACAAGCAGTCTTCACACAACTAGATGAGACCTCTCTAAAGGTCAAGACCAAGGTTCGAATGAACTTTGAAAGAATAGGTCTAGAGCTTGTTGACTTGAAGTTCGAAGGTATCGACACCACAGAGAAGTACAGAGAGCGACTCTTCTGGCTGAAGACTGGTGGTGTCAGCGGACAACAAGTTATGGGTGCTGAAACAGTCAAGTCCTCTGCAGAGTCACTTGGTAAAAGTCCGGGTGCTGGCTTTGGTGCTGGCATGGGCTTTATGGGTGCTGCTGCAGGAATGATGGGTGCAGGGCAACAACAACAAGGTGGTGGAGGAGAAACAACTCCAGCTGGTGCCAAGTTCTGCTCGAACTGTGGTACTGCACTGAATGGTGCCAAGTTCTGTCCCAACTGTGGAACCAAAGTAGGATAATCATATCCCGGGTGGACGGAGTGGTCCGTCCACGCGTTTCTCTTTTTTCAGGCAAGAAGTAAACTCCTTTAGACTCATTAAAAGTGAAAATCAATCTCGTTTTTTCAGATAGACAACTAGTAACCCTGCAGCCAGACATAGAAATCCCCCAGCAGAAACAAAAATGGTGTTAAACTCATTCGGAAATGTTGTTCTCGGGATTGTTGTAGAATAGGTAGTAGTTGTTTGTTGAATAGTTGGTTCAGAAGTTGTACTTGTGGGAGGTACATATTCTGCATCAATCACGCCCATCTCATCAATCGTGAAGTAGAAATGATTGACTCCCCCATAGATGCTTTGCCACTGAGGAACAACATCAACATAGAGGGTGTTACCAGGAACCCATGGTGACATAGCCTCTGCACCTAAATCCCACTTATACTCGAAAATCACTCTACCTTGACCATCCCTAATGAGAAATTGATCTCCCGGAGGAGGGTAGACATTATAGAAATGTACACGAAGCATCTCTGCGCCTACCTTGGTAAACACCCATGACATCAAGGTATCAATTGGAGAGTTTTCGATGACAATGCGTATGTTTGGTTCAAACGCCTGAATATAGGATGGTTCAAGGTCTGCATATAGCTCCCTTCCAAAATAGAAGACTGACTCATCCAGAGTCACTCTCACAAGACCGGGGACAAAACTCGGATAATTGTAATCAAGTATGTATTTGAGAGTATAGATGGTGTCAGTGAGTTTGTTCATTGTCCTCCACGAGTTTCCATTATGAAAGCTGATTGAGCTTATGGTTCCATTAGATGAGTCATGTATTGTAGCATTGATTGAAACTTCATTCCCATACTCATAGTCAACTACATCAATATCAACAGTGACCAAGGTGGAGTTGTTCAATATCGTCACATCTGAGAGTTCCTTCGGAGCATTACTAAGTACTGAAAAGCCACTGTCAGTAACAGCAACCGTATCCTCAACCCGAACAAACAATCCATCATCAAAGTAAAGATAAATCTGAATTGACAGGACTTCTCCTTCC
>JBHLPA010000311.1:0-3331 GCA_048939935.1 Promethearchaeota archaeon
AATAGGAGATTTCCTCGAATCCTCTAAGGTCATCTGCAGTGTATCGTTTTAGAAGGTAAGAAGAATATGCATCAGTAAGAGCTTCTGCATAATCTCGTATCTTTGATTTATCCAAGGCACCGAGAAATTGAGCTAGTAGTTTCACCCAATCAGCATAGAGTTCCATCAATCGACGAGGGTCGAGACCCTCCTGAAGTCGAGACCCATAGGTTACCTCCCATTTACCATCAGTGAGAGGAACTTCTCCCACCACCTCAGGAACTGCAACTTTGTTCAGAGTCTGTTCAAGATACTCGTAAGCTTTCTGTTCAGTATAGATGGTTTCTGCCACTTTGATAGCAATCTCAACTGCTTCTTTTGTGAGAAGGACACGTCGTTTCTCAGGAGTCAGTACATCGATTGCCTTACTCTCCAACAAAAAGTCAAATGCTTGCATCAGTGTACGTTCAGAGTAATGATCAGAGAGAAAGTGCGTAATAGCACCAACCGTTCGGCGACCATCGAACAGAGTAGACATTCTTGGGACGACTGCAAAAACATCAGGATTTGTATGAGCCAACTCTTCCCTCTGGGGAGAGGAGGACTGAAGAAGTCTATCAAGTCTTGATGTGGATATGACCACATCATTGGCTGCTAGAATACTCCTGAATTGAAGTGCGCCTAGAGCCCACAATCGTGTTATCTCTATCGTCACATTCTCTCGATTGAGTCCGCTTTCGATTATAATTTCATCCACGTTACGACTACCATCAATGAAGGGTAAGACAATGCTGTCTTTGGTTTTATCCGGGGATGTAGAAGTGCCAACAAAGAAGGGAATCCAGCTCCCGAGTATCTGCTTGAATGACAAGTTCTGAAGAATCCCTTCTCTGAAATCGAGAAAACCACTGTTAACGTCAAGTGTATCTAGTTCCTCACGTGAAAGGTCCTTTATCCAGACAGTTTCAAACTCCTCGAGTAGAGATGCCAAAGTTTGAATTACTTCGTCCTCACACTCGCCTAAACTCACTGCAACAAGGTCCGTAGATTCACCCGAGAGTACAGTGAATAATCGAGCTCCGTAGTCAACTTGGAAACGAGAACTATTCTGACTCACAACCTCCTTCGAGAAAGTCTGAATTGCAGTGAAGAAGCCAGAAACAAGCATGGGATCTAAATCTTGGGCGCGCGGGTCGATCTTCATGAAAAACAAGGGAATGCCTCCATGCTCCATGATAAGAATGGCTTGGACATTATGACCTTGCAAACCTAACTTGCCTCATTCTGATGATGATGTTTCTTCGTTTTAAAGTTCGTATGACTAAATGTGCATGCTCGAGAGGCAAGGATATTATAACGCAAATCCAAATATGAACGTGTGATATCTTGGCATTTATCCAAACGATTGATGAAAGCTATAACCTGCTTTATCGTAGTGTTCCTAATGATACCAGGATTAAACATGATGCAGGAGGCAGCACCATCTGAACTGGATTACTATGACATGCCGCGTATTCCAAGTTACAGTATTCATCAATCGTTTAACATAACCAGTGATTCAGAATTCGCATCACAGGGATGGCCAGGATTGGGCACTTTAGAGACCCCTTACATAATAGAGAATCTCAATGTCACTGCACCAATCACCTCGATTCTCATAGCTAACACATCAAAACACTTCGTTATCCTTGGTTGTTGGCTGAGAGCAGAGGGGGTTGTCTGGGGAGATGGCATTGTAACGTTTGATAATGTGACAAATGGAAAAATCGAGGATTGTATACTCATCGGATATCATACTGCAATCACAGTATACGACTCTATGAACTGCTCATTTACAGGTAACTCAATTGGTACACAAATAGTTGGTCTACTTGCGCATAACCTAAACGCATCCCTTTTCGACAATAATATACAGATTGCACCAGCAATGGAATATCCTGTGCATGTTCAAGGCGCAAATTCACTCGTCATAAAGAATAATGTATTCGACCACGTTACCAGTGATGGAATTCGGTTTGCATTCGGTCTCAACTGCTCTCTTGAGAGTAATCTGTTCCGTAATACAGGACCAACACATGTAGGACAATATGGGATTGTGTATCGGGAAGCGAGAGATTGTAATCTAAGTGTTAATGTGATTGAAGGATTTGAGTCAGGGATTGAGATATTATATGGAACGGACAATCATCTATTCAACAACACCGTGACTGCTTCATTGATAGGGATTAGGTTACTAACATCCAACCTAACAGTCACCCACAATGAGATTCAGACAGACAATATTGGAGTTGACCTCGAAATCTCAAATAGTTGTATTATCGAGTTTAATGACATCCAAGGAGAAATATCACGAAGTGTCGGAATTTCATCACGTGTGGGAAATAATACGTTAATCCAGGGAAATGAGCTACATTATCTCGATATAGGAGTCCAACTACAGAGCAGTTTTGAAGATAGAGTTATTGAAAATCGGATATACGACTGTCTAAACGCTTTGAGTCTGGAGGAGTATGCGGGGATTGGCTATGAGGTTAATCATCCAATCGACGCGATTATTGCCAATAATTCCTTTTTGGGCTGTAGCCTTTCATTCAGCATATCAAATGTGAGTGGACTTGACTATTTAATTTCAGGAAACACCATCAATGGCGATCTCCTGGGATATTTCTTCAACGAGTCCATCTTTTCACTCAGTGGAAATGAGTACGGACAGATCATTCTTGTTGCTTGCTCTGAAGCTACAATTCTAGGTGGCGATTTGTATGGAGTGACACTCATGTATAGTAATAGATGTGAAATCATCAATGTGAATGTTCATCACTCATACACAGGAATCTACCTATACCAATCAAATGATTGTATTCTTAATACTATTGAAGCAGAATCAAATGAAATTGCAGTTTACTTTGTAGAATCATACTCATGCTCAGTGTATAGGAGCACCATCCACAACAATACATATGGGATCCTATTGGACGAATCACAATCTACCGATGTCTATGGATGTGATGTTTACCAGAATTATAACAGCTTGGTTTTGATTGGAGCCCATCACTCTTCAATCGAATCAAATACCATCCGTTTCAACAATATTGGTATACAGATTCTTAGGACCAGTGACTCGGTGGTTGGAAATAATGAAGTGACCTATAATTCGGGAATAGGAATCTTCCTTAATCGTCTATCGAGTGACAATTTCATAATAGGTAACAGCTTTGGCTGGAACGGTGAGAATGCAGAGTGCTTTGGTAATGAAAATATGTGGGATGATGGAGTAGGACGTGGTAACAGCTGGAGTGATTTACCAAGCTCTGCAGCCTGGTATATCATAGATGATGATGATGTGGATAGA
>JBHLPA010000312.1:0-3327 GCA_048939935.1 Promethearchaeota archaeon
ACGAATTTGCATTCATTAGTCGTAGTAAATTCAATCAACAACTACAATCATTTATTCAGACTGCACGCGAAGAAGCCCGAAAAAAGGGCGAAGAACAACTGGTGGAATTAGTAGAGAGATACCGTCGTGAGATTGAGCGGTGAACTAGAGAAACCTCTACAATCCAATGTCACTCAGGAATCTGAATCCATAGAATATTATTGCCTCTTATCAGAACTTGACCGTATTTGGCCTTGGTTTCGTTATCTTCAAGTTCCTCTGCATCTGCAAGTGTGAGATTCATATACATATCACACCTTGTTAGGCGCCCCTGAAAGATTCTCTGATCTTTCAATTTTATCGAAACAATATCGTTGAGTTGTTGTTCTAAGGCTTTTATCGGCATTTTCTCAGGCACTTAGGACACCTCTTGAACATGGCCTTCTGAGTTCATTATAAAGCCTTTGTTAGATGATGACTGTCCAATCGTAAGAGTCAACTGTCAATGGTACACAAGATTTGTCTAGAAACAACAACCTAGGTTCATGAAAGATGACTTTACACTGTCTAGGACTTGAAGGAACCGCCCATTCATTTGGTGCTGCAGTTGTAACAGACAAAGGCATGGTTCTTTCAAACGAATGGGACATGCTAAAACCAGCTCAAGGCGGGATCCACCCACGTGAGGCAAGCCGTCATCATTCTGAGCTTGGGCCCGGCATTGTCAAGGATGCCATAGAAAAGGCTGGCATTGATCCATCGGAAATAGACCTTGTCGCTTTCTCTCAAGGTCCTGGATTGGGTCCATGTCTTAGGACCACTGCTACAATCGCTCGGACATTATCATTAAAACTGAGGGTTCCACTTGTTGGTGTTAATCATTGTGTGGCTCATATTGAGATTGGGTGTCTAGAGTCCAGCTTCAATGATCCAGTAACAGTATATGTTTCCGGTGGGAATACTCAAGTCATCGCTTTTGCAGGCGGTCGATTCAGAACATTTGGAGAAACGTTAGACATCGCAATCGGAAACATGCTAGATGTACTTGGTCGTGAGTTAGGAATGGGATTTCCTGGGGGTCCGATTATCGAAAAAGAAGCAAAGAGTGGAACACAATATCATAGTCTTCCTTATTCAGTAAAAGGAATGGATTTGAGTTATTCTGGAATGCTTACAGCAGCAAAAAGACTTCATTCTGAAGGTGTTTCTATCCAGGACATCTGTTATAGTGTACAAGAAACCTCTTTTGGAATGCTGGCAGAGATTGCAGAACGCGCAATAGCGCATACAAAGAAAAGTGAATTACTTCTGACAGGTGGAGTCGCTCGTAATAATCGACTTAGTGATATTTTATCTGGTGTTGCGAAAAGGCATGATGCAGAATATCATCGAGTTTCTCCATCCTTGGCAGGAGACCAAGGTGCCATGATTGCATGGAATGGAATTCTTCAGTTCAACGCTGGGGCCATCATCAAAGTTGAGAACTCTCATGTTTTACCAAAATGGCGTACTGATGATCAAGACATCGTATGGAGGTAGATGGTGTGATGCAGCTATTAGCAAAAGGTGCAGAATCACTAATCTACAAAATTGAACAATGGGGGTCTTCCTATGTTCTGAAATGGCGTCAATCCAAGCCTTATCTCCTGAAGGATATTGACTCACTGCTTAGAAAGTCAAGAACTAGTAGAGAATGTAAAATGCTAACAGTATCACGTTCGCTCGGAGTACCTACTCCTGCGGTATATTCTGTTAATCTTGATAAACATATGATTCTGATGGATTACATCTCGGGAAATCAATTCAAACAATTAACTGAACACATTTCTCAGTCTGAGCTTATCTCACTAAGTCGTAGATTTGGACGGCTTATAGCTTTACTTCATCAGGGAAATATTGTACATGGAGATCCAACAACCAGTAATGTCATCATTGACGAAAAATCAAGAATGTGGATTGTAGACTTTGGATTATCTGAAATGAATGCCACAATCGAGATGAAAGGCGTAGACCTTCATCTCATTCACAGAGCTTTAGAAACCACACACTGGGAGTTTCAAGAAACCATGTTAGACGCTACTCTTGAGGGTTATGTCGAAGTCTTGGAAAATACAGCAGAACCCATACTGGCAAGAATGAATGCTATCAGGGAGCGAGGAAGATATCACTGACAATTAAACAGCCTTCTCCACAAGGTAATCTTTATATCCACAGCTTTAAGCCGTGGGCCTGACCCGGTTTCTGAGGGTATCAATGGACCTAGAGGTAATACCAATGGCAAGAATGCACACAAGGCGCAAAGGCCAGTCCGGAAGCAAACGCCCCTCCACATTGAGACTCCCTGAGTGGATGGAAAAGGAGAAGAACGCTCAGTGGGTAGAAGCCAAGGTAATTGAACTTGCTAAAGCTGGAAATACACCCTCTATGGTAGGTAAGATTCTCCGAGACCAGTATGGCATACCCCTTGTTAGAGTGGTTACTGGCAAACGGATAATGGATATCCTCCGTGAAAATGACCTACAGAGAAATGTGCCTGAAGACCTCAGAAATATGATTGCTAAAGCTGCCACAATCCGACGACATCTTGAGGAAAACAAGAAAGATTATGTTTCCAAAAGGGGTCTTCAATTGGTCGAAAGCAAAATCCACAGGCTTTCCAAGTATTATCGCAAGAAGAAAGTGCTTCCTGCAAATTGGAGATACAGTCCTGATCAGGCTGCTGTGCTTTTGAGATAGTTTTATCATAGACAGCTAGCTCGTTCTTGTGAAATGAGTGCAAAAACTCGTGGATCTCCATCTCTTAAATCACTGAAGAAACAGTGTTCTGAGATTAGATTCACAAATCATGAACAAGTACTTCTTGTGTCGTCTCCTGACACGAGTTCCACCTTAGCAACCGCAATACTCTGTAGAGCGATTTTGAAATCTGGTGGCATGTTCCATGTAACATTTGAATCACCAATAATCAGTATAGAACGAGTCAACGAACTTCGTGCAAAGTATGAATCAGCATCTGTAATTTTCATAGGCGTTGACACAACGGGAAAGAAAAAACTCCGTAAAGGTAAGAGTTACCCACTATTTATTGGTGGCATCTCAGAATCCCCCCAGATACAATCACAGACTCTAGGAACATATGACATAGTTCCTGCAACAGCTTTTGTATTTGTTGAAGAATATCTTACATCAAATGACTATGAGCTACAAATTGCTGCAGCTGCAACCTTACTTCATACTGGACTTGAGAAATTGTCCCCAAAGGTAAACAAAGAGATAGTCGAACGCGCTAAGGAAGACAAACTAATCGAGGAACGAAAAGGTATCAAATTGTTTGGATTTGGTTTTCTA
>JBHLPA010000313.1:0-3326 GCA_048939935.1 Promethearchaeota archaeon
GGATCATCGCGATGACATGCTTTGTTGGTTTTACTGAAGAACTCATCTTCCGGGGATTCATGCAGCGAAGAATGGATATATACTTCAGGGGGCGTGGAAATAGACATTACGCCTTTGTGTCACTCATAATCAGCAGTTTCATTTTCGCAGCTATTCATCTTGATATAATTGGACTTCCTACTAGGTTCATACTGGGGATGTTTTTGGGTTACCTCGCTCAAAGGAGAAAATACACGATTCTTGGTCCATCAATTGCACACGGGGTTAATAATGCAGGTATAGTCTTCCTAGTGAGTCTGCCTTTTCTCTTTCCATGATGAAAAAAGAACAAGGGGATCTGTTCAAGGCAGATCCCATTAATATCTTAGTCCAGCCTGAATGCGAAGAATAGCGGAATTCATGCTTGGTACTTGAAAGCCACTTTGACATTAGCTCGGTAAGCAATAATTTTGTTGTCTTTCACCTTGCATGTGAAATGGTCAACATCAATTCCCAAAATCCCTCTGAGACTCTCCGCTGCAACCGCCAAGGCATTTTGGCATGCTTCTTCCCAGCTTTTTGGTGACTCTCCAATCAGTTCAATTACTTTTACAACACTCATATGCTATCAGACCTCCTTCTGAATGTAAGAATGACAGCCTTATTGGTTTCGCCACACAGTTCAAGCAAGAGTTGTTCTACGAGCAAAGATAATCCATGCAATTACTATAAGCACGAGAGAAAGTTCTAGGATAATTAGAATGTCACCAGTGAACTCAGTAAGTGCCACACCTTTAAACGCGGTGTCCGACATCATAACTCGCCCGAGATTGAGCGGATAGTAATCATCAACAAGTCCTACATCCATAAAACCGGTTCCTACGATTGTACTTCCAAAGAGGAGGAATAGGAATGATTGATTGGCTTGAAGTCTTGTTGTCACGAGTGTTGAAATTAATACACCGAGAGCAGAGCCAGAAAGCGACATGAGCGCGAGAACAATATTCATCGTCAGATATTGTGACCACACATCGATATTGAAAAGTACCTGCCATAGGATTAACAAGAATTGAGCTTGAAGCATTCCCACAACGAAATAAGCTAACACCTTTGCGAGGATCGCTTCCATTTTACTCGCGGGTGTAAGAAGCATCCTGTTTAAGGGAATATCTCCAACAATTGCTTGAGCAGCAGTGGCTGCAACAGCGATAAAGACTGCAAAGACAATCATGAAGACACCAAAGGTTGCTTCGAAACCAGAAGCACCTTCAGGTTGAAACTCCGCAAACATCTCAGTATCAATCTCACCTTTGACCCATCCATGATCATACCGAAACTGTAGAACAACGCCATTGAACTTTGAGAAAACAGAGGATTGGCTCTCAAAATCTGTACTGCTGATGTGTATGTCTACAAAAGCTGGTATGTTTCCAGTGATGTTTCCCTCAAAACCATAAGGAATTACAGCGTAGGCTTTAATACGATCGAAATAGAGTGCATCTAACGCTTCAACTTCGGTTGAATAAATATGCACAATGAAGTCAGGACTGTTTGTGAGATACCATGTGAAGTTTTCTGAGAGGTCTTGATTCGGAAAGATGTTGGTCGGATCAGCATCAACAACCCCCAGTGTAATTGCATCCTCATTCTTGCCAGTTTCAGAAGAAATGCCAATTGCACTTTGATGAGTCGCTGCAAACATTGTCGCCATAATCATTGTTGGGAGAATGAAAACAAGGAGGAGAGCAAACTTGTCGTTCTGTATCAGCCTAAGTTCTTTTAGGAACATAGACCTAATACGCCACAACTTTGTGTTCTTTTTCTTCCCGACTTTGGACAAAGCCAATTCACCCGTTTGCTAGTCTGGTTCTTCGACAAGAGGCCTTTTATGAATTTGCTGCAGGGTTCAGGATTTTAAATATCCAAGAACTTCAGCACACATCAAGAGATACAAGACCATTGAGCCTGATTCTCCCCAACTATTCGCAAGTTCCAGAACCTGTGATGAGGACATCCGTGTTCCCTTGTTGTAAAGGTGCCCCAATATTTTCTGAATTACAAGGTCATCGTATGCAAATACAGAGAAATTACCTAAACCTGCTATCGATAGGACCCGAATGGTCCACTCACCAATTCCTCGAATAGGTTTGAGTCTGGTAAATACCTCGTCATAAGGAACCTCAATCAATGAGTCAAGTTCTAGCTTACCCTTTGCTACAAGACTCGCAATCCGATGAATATATTCAACCTTATAGCCAAATCCAAAATTTCTAAGACCATCGGGTCCAGTTTCTGTAATCGTTTTCGCATCAGGAAAGTCATACCACAGCTGATTCTTGAATAGGACAGGTCTATTCAATCCAAGGATCATCCTTTGAGTAAAGACATTCGCAGACCTGTAGGATACCTGTTGTTGAATAATCGTCTTAATCAAAGCTTCAAATGGTGTTGGCGACATGTAAGGTCTTATTCCAGCAACATCCTGGACAAGGTGCGCAATGACAGGATCCTTACTCATTTGTTTCAAGGCGTCGTCTATCTCAAAATCAAGATTGAATATCCGTTTCAGAAAAGCTCTCAATATTCTCCGCTCAATATCAGTTTCTGAGTGGTCGATTCGAATTCTTGCGCCTCGTTTCTTTTGACTAAGCACTAGTACAACTCGTTGATTGTCAAAAGTATAAACTCGACCAAAGAATGTAGGACCAGTTCGTTCTGGTACTGGTTGAATATCAGGATATATCCAAGAATGTACAGAAGACAATAAATCATAATCATCGGGAACATTGATTCGGAAATACAATCTTATCACTCTTAGAAAGATAGAAGCATCTGCCGGATTCAAATCCAGCAGACGCGGGGTTTTGAGTTAATATTGCATATCAGAGCTTGTCTGATATTACTCCTTAAGCCTTTTTGAATGGGTTCCTTTTGAAAGGATTCTTTGGAGCGTGCAATTTGACCTTGAAGGTCTCTCTTACCTTACTATTAGTTGACTCTTTATCTTCACTCAATTATTTCTCCTCACAAACCACTAAGTGGCCTTTATGATTGAAGGCGTGAAGACATATGAATCTATCATAATTCAAAATACAGAACATCAGGATTATAACGAAACCTGTTGGTTGAATCTCGAACTACAATGGAGAGAAATTCAAAATCCAGATTAGATGAGCCAGCGGTAAGATTTCTACTGATGGTCGTAGTTGTCATCCTTCTGAATTTCGGATTATTCTTCATGCTGAATTTTCTGGCGCCATTGGTCACAGGACTGATTGTAGGCTTTCTAGCGGCAAAGATACAAGATGGACTTGTTATTGGATTTGCGGGGACAGTGATAAGTTACT
>JBHLPA010000025.1:0-13435 GCA_048939935.1 Promethearchaeota archaeon
CCTTGATCTCGGCATACTTGATCTGGAGTTCCTCTCGGAGCTTAGCAGCTGTTCCTGTGTATATCACCATGTTCATACTGAAGTACGTGAGATTAAGCACATCTGCATGGAAATCCACTAAATCCTCTAGTCTGTCTAGGTTAGGTCGGCAAATGGTCGTGTTACAATGAGTGTAAATGTCTGTTTTCCGTAGATTTTTAATTCCCTGTACTGTCTTCTCAAAGGCTCCGGGTACACCTACAATGTAGTCATGAGTTTCGGAATCTGGCCCTTCTATCGAAACCTGTGCACTATGGAGTCCGGCATCGACCAATTTCTGTACAAACTCCTGATCGTGACAACGAATCCCATTTGTTATGAGATTGACACGTAGTCCTTTTTCCCGCGCATAAGAAATGAGCTCGAAGAGGTCTTCTCGGAGTGTTGGTTCACCACCTGTGAAAGAAAGACTTGGAACATGCGCATCATCCACTATGATATCGATAACCTTCTTCACCTCTTCAGTTGTCATTTCACCTGTTTCTCGATATGGAGAATATGCATAGCAGAACCTGCATTTGTTGTTGCAACGATAAGTCAACGCAATCTCGCTCAGAACTGGATACTTAATCTCTCCCTCACCAAAGGGGACAATCCTTGCAGTCTTGTAACTGTAGATGTTCTGATTTCCGATTGTCATACTTCGGAGGTCATCAACAAACGCTGCGAGGTCATTGATCACAACCTGTTTTTCTCCACCTGCCTCTATGAAGTGTTTGATGAGGTCTTCCAAAGGCACATCCTCAAGAAGCATCTTGAGCATACGCATACCTGTTTCATTGAGATGCATTGTCTTGTTTGGACGGAGAATGAGTAGATTATCTTGTGGTCTTGCAAAAAAGAAGTCTCTCACCTCATTGATGAACCTAGGGACCCATTGAAGGTCTTCCAAAGTGTAGTTGTATTCTGGTGTTGAACGAGGTGAGGTCATTGTTTTCAAGGTTTATTTTCAACATCTTAAGGGTTCGCTTAGTGGTTGTAATAAAAACTGGAAAGCTTATCAGTCTCCAATCTTGAGATATGACTAACATCATTGTGGAGTGTATCCGATGAGCACAAGTGAGATAAAATTACCATATGGCTCAATTGCAAAGAAAAAACTAGTGATGCATTTCAGTGCCTATGACATCGATCTACCGGTCATAGCGGCTGGCATACGTGAGCGAATGGACGTCCTAAAGGAGCTTGAGGTTTCATTTGCAGGTTTTGGGACTGAGGTGCCTGAGAAAATGACTGAACAAACACCCGCAGTCATCAAATGCTTCTTCGAGTACGTTGGGAAGGAAACAGATTCGAGTGTCATCCTGAAACGTGCATATCACCTAGTTTGGTCAGGAATGATAGAGGAATTTCCTGATCTTGTTGAGTGGGCAGCTGCTAAGGCTGATCTGTCTAACCTTACAATTGCACAGGCTGATGTTCTAAGAGCTCAACGAGGCGATTGAATAGCTCTATTGCATGGAGTTCATTTGACAAGAGGGTCATGAAGTGAAGAGAACTCTGGCTAACACACTATTAATTGCAATGTTAGTGTTTTCAGTTATTCCTCTATGTAATGCTGATTTCGTCCCTAGTGATTATCCAAACCTAGACAGCATCTATGTTGACGTGGTCGTGATGCCCAATGGTCGAATCAATGTTACCTATTGGATGACTTTTACTGCAAGAGCGGGAGGCCTCGGTGGATTTGACCTAGAAGGGATTCAGGAAGTAACTATAGCTGATTCAAGTCGTGCATACGTTGAATGGGGTGGAGATCGCTATGACCTGCTTGTCAATAAATATACAAATGGTTACCATCTTGATTGGAATCCTCGAACCCCTGAAGGTGAACAAGTTCTTGTCGTATTCGGTTATTTCTCCATAAATCGGATTATAGAGAAGACAACCTCTGGAACATATGGGGACCTTGGAGTCTTCAATTGGGCGCCTGTTCAATGGGAGATCCCAATTGATTACGAAGCCGTTCAAGTTATTTATCCCATAGAAATGAATGCATCTTGGATTGAACCATCTAACGGAGTAACTGCTGAAGGTGCTGAGTACGCGGGATATGTTGTTGATTCAAATCAAGGGCTGTGGCATGGCGGTTCTCAATCATCCTTTGAGGAAGAGAATCTTCTAGCATATCCTTATTCTACCTCAGCTGATCCTAGGTATTTTACAGTGAGTCTTGGTCAATCGAATATCGCTGCAAATGATCACTTTAGAATATTCCATTACACTAATTGGAGTTTCTATGAACCATTTCTTGAAGCAGGTGCCCTAGGTGCAGATTATGACCCAATAGTAAATGTGAATGCAGAAACTCCGTTTGATGTTGAACTTACAGTCTACAATTACGGTGATGCAGATTTAGAAAATGTTACAATTACCATGACGTATCCAGAAAATCTCACATTGACACAAGGTCTGGTTGTGCGAAATATCGGGGACCTATCCGGTGGTGAATTTTGGTATGAAACGTACGAATTCGTCCCAGCTAATGTCCCTGCAATTTTGACAATCCTGTTCCAAGTCAGTGCATCGAACCTCAACGATACCGTGCCTTTTAGTGTAGATGTCTATGTGCAAGAATACATACCCCCTCTTATACCTCCAAACTTGCTATTCGGAGGCATTGCTATCTTTGTTGCTTTGGGTTTCATCTTCTATGGATACAGGAGGGTCACTCGGACTTATGGTGCAAAATGGGAAGCGGATGATTCAACTTATGTTTATGAGAGCCCTGAGATTGCCATCCAGACTTTTGGTGAACCAGGGACTGTTGCAGAACTTGACCCGATTGAGTCTGCGTTTTTCATAAATACAACTCGGCAAAAACTTGTGTCAATGATTCTTATGTCATGCGTTAGGAAAGGTGCCGTACGGGTTCTTTCCACCGACCCATTGAAGCTCTCAGTTACCGGTCTTCAGTTTCAAGATTTGACATACTATGAAGAGATGTTCGTTGCGGCGATTGTTGACGATGAGCTTGATCCTGACAAAGTGGATGACATGCTTGAGGAACTAGCTGACAAGGTTCAGGAGAAAGCTTGGAGTGCAGATTTCGAATCAACCAAGGCTAAGCATGATGAGATGGTCGATGGTGCTTGGGATGAATTAGAGTCATATCCGACATTGGATGGCAAAATGGATTACTACTTCAATCGGCAATATCATGGTGGAGGATGGGCTTGGTACTGGTTGTATATGAATCCACACCATGATCATATTGGTGATGTGTTCGATAAACCTGGACCTTCAATCTCACCCCCTACTGTTCCTGATTGGTTCTCAAATCTCTCAGAAGCAACAGGTCACGCTGTTAGTGGAGTTGGACGAGTAGTTGGTGATGTAGCGACGACTACTGGTCAGATAATGAATAATGTTGCCAATACGATTGGTAGCGTGTTGCAGGGTGTTGGAAATATCATCACAGAACCTCTCAAACCACTTATTGAGAGTACAAGCAGATGTGTATCTCATGATGCCTGTCATAGTGCCTGTGTGTCTCATGATGCCTGCCATAGTGCTTGCCATAGTGCCTGTCATAGCGCCTGCGTTTGTCACAGTGCTTGCCATAGTGCCTGTCATAGTGCCTGTGTATCTGGAGGTTTCAGATGATTGTCGGAACCATTTGCAACTATTTTCCATGTTAGTGATATCCACATGGGAGAAACTGGAGTTTCTGTAAAAGATCTCAAGAAGGTCATGGACTCTATTGAGGAAACTGCCAAAGAGTCACCCTCTCCTCTTCTTCTAGTGACAGGCGACCTTACTGCTGAAGGTCTTCGTGAGGAATATGAGGGGGCTGCTTCAGTTCTCAACGAGGTTTCAATTCCGAAGGTAATAATCCCCGGGAATCATGATGAGAGGAACTATGGTTCAGCTCACTTCGAAGAGCTATTTGGAGACCGGTTTAAGACGTATGAGTCTGAACACCTCGCCATTTTTGCTGCAGATAGTGCTGAACCAGATAATGACTCTGGCCACGTTGGTAGAGTGAAATATGATGAGATTAGGGATTTCTTCAATCAGGCGAAGGACAAGGTCAAGATTTTTGCTCTTCACCATCACTTGATACCTGTCCCCCACACTGGGAGGGAGTTTAATGTGGTTGAGGATGCTGGTGATGTGCTTGGTGTTCTTGATGGGGCCAGGTGCTCACTAGTGTTGAATGGGCATCGGCACGTTCCTTGGATATGGAGCCTGGGCGAGATGATTCTGTGCAATGCGGGAACGCTACTATCACGTAGAGTCAGAGGAGCCAATGCTCAACTACACACAAGAGTCACACTAAGTTTTGATACTGCAAGTTTCACACTTTGCTTTAAGGATGGTAACGAGCGAATCTTCGCCGAATCCCCCCTACGTATCTGAATATACACTGGTACTTAATTTACGAAAGAACGGCAAACGCTTTAGGCTGGCTTACTAGTTTCTAGACCGGTCACAATGAAAGTCGGAGAGAGATTCGTAAAACTTTGTGGAGAGATTGGAAACTACACAGAAAATTCGACAGGTGTTAATGTGATTGATGCCTATACTGGCCCTAATGAGATTCATCCAGACAAACAGAGGAAGGATGTGTCTCATCAAGACCTAGTGCATGAAATACATCAGACATTTGACCTCATGAGAGATGAGGTCGAGGATCCACTTCGTCTTGACTATATGATGGGTGAGCTGCACTCACTAAATGTAGTTGTTGATTGGCTTGCAGGAAAAGACATGTCTTACGCGGAGCTGGTTGAAGGTCTTTTTCACACACCTCTCAAGAAGTTTCCAGAAGCAGAGCTTGACAGGAACCTGATATTGCTTGAGGACCAAATCTCTGATTTTCCTGGTAATGATTTGAGTGATAAGGTTACACGATTTGGTTCAGCAGGAGAGATTACTGGCGAAGAACTTCGACACATGATTGGAACAGAGCTTCAGGAAAAGTCGAAAGAAGTTGGAGAGATGTTCAGGAATAAGATCTATTCACTGATGGGTGCTTCTGTTCCTGATAATGGTGTTCAATATGAAGCTGTACAGAACCAACCATGGAGTGGGTATAATTGGTATCAAGGTGGATTCAAGTCCCTGAACCAATTCAACATTGATGCTAAATTCAACAAAGACTCTCTACTGAATGTCATTTATCATGAGTATGAACATCATGTTTCAAATCTGTGGCGCGAGAAAGCATATCTGAATAGTGAGAACCTGGAGCTTTCCATTGTGCTGCTTCACACAGGTCGATGTGTCATTTCAGAAGGGACAGCTGATACGGCAAAGGAGTTTCTAGGTGTGATTGACGACAGTCCCAGGATGAAGGTAATGAATACTCTTTATGTGCTTCGTCGAATGACAGGAATCAATGCCGCAATAATGATGAATGCTGAAGGGAAAACACCCGAGGAAGCTGTTGACTATATGGTCAATCGTTCATTGCGAACAAAGGAGTCTGCACAGCAATCAATCAATTTCATATCCCCCACAACAAAAGATGGGAAAACCAATTTCTTTGCTCCCTATATCTACACATACTTCAAAGGAAGGACCGACTTTGTACTTCCGACGTATCTCAAAGCTAGTGAGAAGGAAACACTACCTGAGTTCTTCAAGACGGTCTATATGAATCCTTATTCGGGTTCGAGTGTGACCTGGGAAAGGGCGTTTGACTGGATGTAGGTTTGAATTGCCAAAATCTAAGAAGAAGAAACCCGGAACTGGGCGTAGGACGTGGTTCACCAATATATTCTGCATTACTCAGGTCGTGTTGTTTCTCTTCCTATGGATTATGATTACATATTTTAAATCAACGACACCTGAAGCAATTTTGGTGTATTTCATAGGTACCTTGGTGGTAATTCTTTTAATCAGGATTTTTAATCGCGAAGCTGCAGATGATGCACTAAGAATTCTTAGAATGCCTTAATTTTCAAATCTGCAGATTTCCATCTTTCATTACTTCACGTGTACGCCCATCTGAGTAGGTCACTGACACAGTTGGTTTGTCTACAAGAAAATCTTGATGCGTCGCTGAATTGTTAGCAGTCACTCCCGGATAGTCCATGTTGTTCCCAAAAGCAACATGAATTGCATTACCTACTTTTTCACTCTCAAGGAACTCCTCTACGATTCGTGCCTTGGGATTGAGTCCAAAGGCAAACTCTCCGATGTGTTTTGCCATCTCATCTGTGTCTTGTGTTTTTTTCACAATGCTTAGTGCCTCTTTATCTGCACCTTCGACTCTGATGACCTTTCCATCTTTCGCCTCGATAGTGATAGATTTCTTGAGTGGTCCAATTCCCCCCACAGCTAGGTCACAGACAAGAACTCCTTGCATAGAGGTTTCTACTGGCCCAATCAGAACCTCTCCTGTTGGTAAGTTCATCCATTTCATGTCTTTCCAGTTTAGGTATGTGTCACTGAACCAAGTACGTCCCTTCACACTTAATGTGAAGTCGGATCCTGACGGGGAGGTGACGTGAACTGAATCAACATCTTGAAGAATGGCTAGCAGCGATTTTGCAATTCTTTGCATTTCTGCGTTCTCCTCTCTGGTCAGAGATAATGCACCTTCGGTTAGCATATCCATTGTTATTCCCGGACAGTGTCCGAGACGGGATTTTCGTTTCCTTGTTTCAAGATTAATGATTTTGATTCTAAATGGTGTTTCCTGAGCCATTCCACGCAGTGTGTTAACATAGATGTCGGGTGGATTAAGCGCATTCATCATTTCGATGAGGTGTTTTGGTGGTTCTTTTCGAAACACGTCTTCTTGGGTGTCAAGAATCACCATGCGTGTCCAGAGTCCTAGACTCAGTGCTCCCTCAGCAAAGGCATGAGCAACTTCTGTTCGAACATCATCCGTGACGATTAGAATAGATTCTCCGGGCTTTGCTTCAAGTACAGATTCGAGCGCGTTTGCTGCCGCTGTTTTTGGATCCATCAGAATCACTTGCTATCCGGACACATGAACTGCTTTAGACTCTTATGGACCATCTAGTTTGAGAAAAGAGAAAGGTGTGATGGCTTTAAGCCACCACACGTATCGCAATTACTACCCCTGATTCCGAGCTCTATTGTAAGCGTTCTCTAGCTCTCTACCCATTGAGCTTGGAATGGCTGTCATCTCAAAGTCACCTTCCTTGCGTCTGATGAAAACATAGAGGAGAGTGACATAAACGATATCAAAGGTTCTCAGTACTAGAGTGCTGGGTAATGAAGCAAAGACGATGAAGACACCAGTGAACACTAAAGCTATGAGTATGTCTCCATTGCTGTATACCCAACCAAATAACGCTCCAAATAGAGCAAAACCGATGAATATCATAAATCCGAGAACGCCAAAACCCCAACGGACTGCAGTTTCTTTGATCATGACATCAACAAAGTTCTTGCGTACCATTCCCGCACTTCTCTTGATTGCTTTTGTTGCACTGAGTTCTTCCGCAACCATCGCTGGAATTGTGAAGTAATTGACTAACGCCCAGACCCAACCAATGATCCCTGAAGCTGCCGCTCCGACGCCTCTGCCAATTGCGCTTTGAGACCTTCTTGCTATGGCACTTATTGCTATTCTTACTAAAGCAACAATTACACTCATAATGCTAAGTATGACAAGAGCCCCAAGAACACCAAGTGAACCTTTGACACCATCTCCAAGACTGGGATCTCGACCCCGCATATAGATATAGGTGATTGCTGAGGTCGTAGAATACGCGAAGTTATAGAAAAAGATGGTCACAAAGAGATAGATCACTATGCCTACAATCATGGGCCAGTCTGTTTGTAAAGTAAACTCATAACCCGGTGCAAGAACCCAAGGCATGAAATTCACAATGATTGCTGCGAACAGGACTGCAGATACAAGAGTGAAGATCATTGTCAGTAGGGTGGGCACAAATGTCCCTTTCTCATCTAGTGTAACCTGTCCAGTAAGTTTGATGATCTCTCCTGCTCTTCTAACACGTTCCTTAAACACTGTGAAAAGTAACAGAGTAATGAATAGTGTGAAGATTCCTGGTATCAGCATTGGCCATGCACTGATTACTTGTGCAAATGACATCAATCCTGTTGCTAGTAGTACTAGTACTATACCCCATGTGAGAAGATTCATGACGATTGCGCCAATGTAGATGAGTGTTCCACCTAATCGCCTTGCAGCGTAAGAAGCTCCAAGTCCAAGGAAGACACTCATGACGACTATTGCTCCCAATGCTACTCCTATCAACCACATGTTGCCAGCTAGAAATGGAACAAAACTTGCGATAATACTACCAATGTCGTACACAGTCCATAAATTCCAGAGTGAATATACACCCAAGCTTACAAATCCACCAAACACCACCAAGAGTCCTGCGAGGGCACCTTTGTGGCTTGGATATTCTTCTTTTTGATGATATTCGTACAAATCCGTGCTTGTCAAGCAAACACTCCTCCTAATCGGTTAAGATTGACCTTACTAATGAATGTACTATTTTCAAGTTAAATCTTAGCACAAAAAGGCTAGAACACAACTTAATTATAATGAATTTACATTGAGATTCAACATGGAAAATATCGTCTATTGTACACCAGGACACATCTTTTGCAGCGCAAACAAGGTTATGCTAGCAGTTGATGGAAGTGAGGGATCCGCAAGAGCAGCAACGGTTGCATTTGAGGTTGCGGAAATGACCAAATCGAAGTTATTTATCGTGCATGTCATTCCCACTCCTGTGGCAAAACAGTTCGCACTGATGTCTGATTCTGATCTTGAGGAAGTCCTTCGTAAGTATGAGGATAAGGGTAGAAAGCTCCTAGATGGTACAAAACGTTCAGCTGATGAATACCAGATTGACATCGAGCTGATTCTTGAGAAGGGTTTACCCTCTGAGAGAATTATCTTCCAAGCCAAGACACTTGGTGTCGACCTCATAGTCATTGGGTCCTCCGGTGCATCGGGCTCACTCAGAGCAGGTGTTGGAAGTTCAGCAGAGCGCGTTGTACTTGGATCTGAAGCCCCGGTACTCGTTGTTAAGTAGAAAGAGATTTTCTTCTCACATCTATCACATGAAAGCATGTGGGATTAGATACCAAAAGGCGTCATCGGAATCTCATTGCCTTCATCGATTTCTCTGACCATTCTCATTATACCTCTGATACTAAGAATCTCATATGCTGGTTTTGCGAATGCAAGAGCAATCTGCCTTGCATCTTCCTCTGGGATTCCATATTCTCTGAGAGTCTTGTAGAACTGCTTAGCTCCCTTTTTGACCTCGCTTTTTCCCTTACGAAGTTCTCGCCAGATTTTGAATAAGAGTTTGGACCCGCTTCCTATTGCTGTTCCAGTTATGGACACAATGGATCTTGCGGTCCCCAACTCTAATCTAACTCCTCATCATCGTCGTTCTCCGATTCCCGCTGTCTTTTTTTCTTGGCACTGAATTCAACAGAAGCCTCATCGCTCACCATGCTCATGAGTTTAGTGAAGTCAAGGGCTCCAACAAACTTCTTGGTCATATCGAGAGCTACATCTTCGGGAATTCCTTCAGCAATGAGATTGCTATAGAACTTCCCAATTCCAGCAGCCATATCACCAGCTGCTTCAGGACTGTAGACACTTCCTATTAATCCAGAAATTAGCTTAGGAATGGCATCGTTAATCGCGTTAAAGAGTTCAGGAAGTGCTTCCGCTACCTCCTTGAGTTCTTCAGCATCACTCTTTGTATGTACTTTTCTTTTTCTTGGTTCATCATCACTCATTATATTGTTCACCATGCTAATTATAGGCTGGTCACTGTCTATATATGAACTGGAAAAAAGTGACCACTCTAAATGGAAAAGTGACCAGTATGTAATCAGTCGTTTTCATTGAATGATCTAGCTGTAAACTTGCCACAATCTTTACAGACAATTTCATAGTCCCAATAAGCGTCGCCGCTCGCAGTACTCACACTCCAATGTCCATAAATGACATTAACATTGGAGCTCTTACATTCACCACAACCATAGAAGTTAATGTGACTCTTCAATGGATGTTCCTCAAAGGGTACTCCAGTGCCCCAGAACTCCTGCCAGACTCCTTCATTGCGTTCGTTCGCTATCAAAGGTTCAGCATACTCTGATTCAAATTCATTTGAAACAAAAGATGGTGAATCCGTGACCCTCTCATAGAGCATCTTAGTACATCACTCCTTGACCAAAGCAAAGTATCTTGCTCTCTCATCCTCATCATCAATGACACTCAAAATACCTCTACTAACCAGTGTATTAACCCTCTCACGTACTATTCTCCTTGAAGCAGTCCCTCTCTCTGCTCTCACTGCTGCCGTTATCTGGCTAATATTGAGTGGTCTAGAGTTGTCGAGTATTGTGATGATTCTCCAACTTATGTCATCCTTCTTGAGATCACCAAACCTTGACTCTAGTCGCTCTGCCTTTGTGAATTTGGTCATCAACTTGACCATGCCATCATAGAACTCGAAACCCTCTCTAATGACTTGTGCGGATTTAGTAACCTCATCTAGGCCTGGACCAACTCGTTCAATGAGTTCCTCAAGTCTAGCCAGTCTGTCTGAAATCTCATCAAGCCTATCTTGCACTTCCTCGAGAGTTAAATCTGATTCGTTCTTATTGTCAGGCAAGGAAGTGTCACTTAATTGGAGTCAATAGCAGAAAGTGATAAGTTTGACGAACACAGCTCAATATTGCAGTGTGAGTCAATTGACAGGAGAAAATAGTGAAGACATTTATGAAACAGTCCGTCCGCTCCGAGATTTGTTTCATTTTTCACATTTCTCCAAATTCTATCAGCTCTATGTTCCAGCTTCGGTTCTTGTGGGCATTATCTGTGGTCTCTTCATGGTTCTCCTGCAGTTCTTGATTGATTCTGCAATCTTTGTCTTCTCAGTTCTACCTCTCTTTGTTGCTCCTCTTATTGGTGGAGCTTTCTCTGGAATTCTGATATACTTGGGTAGAAAAGAGATTCAGGGAAGTGGGATATCAACTGCAATTGAGATGACACATAAACCAAGTTCACTTAGAAGAGGTACTGCTTTCACGAAATTACTGGCAACTTCAGTGTCTATAGGTTCTGGAAACCCTGTGGGACGTGAGGGTCCTGCAGTATTAATTGGTGCGAGTGTTGGTAACACAATTGGCAGAAGACTTGGATTCGAAGACGACTCTCATCTTAGAGTCTTCTTGATGATGGGCTCTGCTGCTGCAACAGCTGGTATCTACAAAGCACCATTGGGGGGCGCTCTCTTTGCAACTGAGGCTCCATATAGAAGGGATGCCCGGCTTGGATATTTTGTACCCACTGTGATTGCAGCTTTGAGTTCATTTGTTGTATTCATAGGTCTATATCCTCTCATTACTGGGAATGGAGCTGGACCATTATTCACCTTCAGTGCAGCTTTTAGTTTCGATATTACAGTGATTCCATTTCTGATTCTGTTTGGAGTTGTTACAGGTTTAATCTCAATAGTCTTTGCTGTGAGTCTTATGGCTACGCGTAATTTCTTCACAATAAAATTACCAGATTGGGCAGATCCTATTGCAGGTTCACTCCTTGCATGTGGAGTCATCTTTGTCACTTCATTGGTGGTTGATCCGTCCCTTACAATTGCTGGTATGGGCTATGATGTGATTAACACACTAGCCTTACACCCTCAACCATTACTTATGATTGTGATTCTATTGTTAGGAAAGTTATTTGCATCATCCTTTGTTGTGGCTGGAAAGGTCTCTGGAGGAGTTCTTGCATCATCTCTATTTGTGGGTGCTATGTTAGGATCATTTTTCGGAGAGATTTTCTTCCCTGCTCATGTCCCTGCTTTCATGGTTTTAGGGATGGGTGCAGTTCTTGCAGCTACAACAAACACTCCTGTAGCGACAACAATCATGATGCTTGAGATGAGCCTCTCATTTGATCTTGTTATTCCACTTGTGATTTGCATATGTGTTTCATATCTTGTCAGCGGTGGTACATCCCTATACGAGGGTCAGAAGATCAGTAGAGATGATGAAACTCCCGGGTTCTTCGCCAATGTTATTCCGGACAGCCAACAAAGCTACGAGAAGATTGGAGATGGCGAGGAAACTCAGGCTGATGATGACGAAACTAATGTGGTCTGAGATGTCTAATACCCTCTCTCCGAAAATTAATAGGCAAATTCCTGGATATATATTATGAAGGGAGATTGGATTAGTGGGAATAACTCCACTCGCCATGTTCCGTCAAGGAGGAAATATCTTTGCAGAGGAGAGCTATAAGCACGCTTTTGGCGTTTTGTCTTATTCTATCAAGTATTCCTGTTGTTCTTTATGTGTTGCCGATTGATGAAGTTCAATCTGTCCCAGAAACACCGATTTCGATTTCTTTGAACTACGAAGCACTAACCAAAACATATGGAGATGAAATCCCTGTAATTGTTCAATTTAGGCAAGAGCTCACAACACAGCTTGAAAGCATCATTAAGTCCTTGGGGTTGGAATTCAGCCTTGGAGGTGCAAGTAGTAGTCATATTAGCTCCTTCTATCTGTTGAAGGGTTCCTCAGTTGCATTAGAGGCATTGACAAGTATGGGTGTTGTCACTAGGATTGCCCCACAGACTCCAGCAAGCTTCATGGAGAGCCCAAGAGATGTTTCGATTCCGGAGATTAATGCTGATGATGTCTGGATGATGTTGGATGACTTAGGTAGGAACATTACTGGGAAGGATATTCTGATTGCTGACCTAGATTCAGGTGTGGATTGGAGGCATCCTGACCTTTGGTTTGCTGATGGTGGTTCATATCCGTATGTCAACGCAACATCTACTGGTTTTCTTAATGGTACTGATGCAGTCGATTTCAACCGGGATTTCGCCCTTACTGCAAATGAAACACTCTATGCTTTGGACTTAGATCGCGATGGGATATTCGATGCTAGAACTGAATGGCTTTGGGCTGATAATCTGATACAGAATGCGTTCCCTGACAATGGTGAATTGTTCTTTGTTGTGAATGATACTTCTGGAAATGGGCTTCTTGATGGTTGGGAAGAACTGGTTTTACTTGGTACACCTAAGACGAAGTATATCTTTGAAATGGATGGTGACTCTTCAAGCCCAAGTCTTCAATCGTGGGTACGTGGAGTGAATCTTACATCAAGCACACATTATGATAACAGTTCAAGAGGTGGAGGCCATGGTACCGCTGTTGCTGGAATATTGCTTGGGGGGCAACGTGGCTATAGAGACTATATTGGTGTGGCACCTGATGCAGAATTAATGATGATCCGTGTCATTGGTGACGTTAACACAACGATACCTTTTGAAACCGCGCTTGCAATCGCGAACAATACAGGTGCTGATGTCATTCTCACAGAGATTGGTTCTTGGACATATGAATATCTTGATGGCAGCTCATTGACTGAAACAATCATTGACGATCT
>JBHLPA010000314.1:0-3304 GCA_048939935.1 Promethearchaeota archaeon
TTGTTGGAATATCTGACTATATTGGTGGAAATCCCCAAACCAGAATAACTCGAATTCAATCTGATAATACAGAGGTATGGAGTTATTGGTATGGAGGATCGGATGTTGACTACGGTTTTGAGTTAGTAGAGATCTCTCCTGAAGAGTATGTTGTAGGAGGAACAAGCAGAACCTATGGTGCTGGGGATTTTGATGGATGGATGTTTCTTGTTCCAGGGCGTCCTAGTCTTGTTGATGCTCCATCTGACCAGTTTGTGGAATTCGGAAACTCCGTCGCAGTTTCACTGTATGTAGAATCATCTGCACCGATTCATACGTGGTGGCTAGATGATACTTCGGTTTTCGATATAGCAAAGGTTGGAGATTACGAAGCGACTGTATACAGAATAATGCCTCCTGATACAGGTGTCTATGAGATATGGGTCCATGTGAATAACACTGCAGGACATGAAACCGAACACATCTTTTGGATATATGTAGATGATACCACAGCGCCTTCTTGGTCAGACTTTACTGCAGAGCACTTCCTGGAATTTGGAGACCAGTTCCAGTATACACCGAGTGTGTATGATCTATCACTACTAGGTGACTGGTTTCTTACTGGGTCTTCCTACTTCACAATTGACACAGGCAGTGGGGAAATCACGAATGTTGGCACACCCCCAGTTGGTGATTACAATCTGAATATACAAGTCAATGATATGTATCACAATTCACTGCTAGATGATTTGCAGATTGTGGTCCAAGACACAGTCGCTCCCGTCTGGGACCAAACCCCTCAGGACCAAGAGATGATCTATGGAACTCAATTCGTGTATGATCTGAATGCATCAGACTTGGCTGGTCTATCTTCATGGTGGGTTGATAATCAAGAGTTTTCAGTTGATAGTGTAGGTCGTGTTAGAAACTTGGTAACACTTGCACCAGGAGACCATACTGTGACAGTGTACGTGAGTGACAATAATGACAACATCCTACAGACGACTTTCACTCTCCATGTTGGGAGCCCATCCATTACTGAACCAAGTGGGACACCAAGCATCATTGATTCTGCAATACTGTTTGGAGCTGGTGTAATCGCGACCACAGCTGTTGCCGTAGTTATCTGCGTGATGGGTCGAAGAAAACCATCTGGCTCGAAGTAGTGAGAGGAAGGATTCTCATCAAAAGGGAAGGAATATCAACCAGATGGTATTCCTTCCCAAAATGGAGGTTGATGATTGCAGATTCCTGTTACCTATCTCTTTGTGATGATGATATCTTTAGTCATATTCTTTGCACTCATGTTCATCTTATCAGGATTGAAAATATTGAAAGAGTGGGAACGAGTTGTAGTTCTGCGATTGGGTCGATATCATAGTACCAAAGGACCCGGCATAATCTGGATTGTACCTATACTTGACAAGATTGTCCTGAGGATTCCGATACGTGAACAGACTACCGAGATAGATACAGGCAAGGATGCATCGTCGCATGGTTCATCAATTAGATTGAAAGGTAGTGTCCAATGGAAAGTAGTTGATGCAGAAAGATTTGCATTGAGTATGCAGGATCATTATCAGACAGTTCTGAAGACAATTCAACATCATGTGATGGATGTGGCAGACTCATCGACAGGCGATGTGGCATTCGCTGATTCCGATGAGTTGAACTATTTGGTTCAGATAGCACTCGAGCCAACTTTCCAAAAGTGGGGTCTTGAGGTCAAAAAAGTGGACCTTCGTGTTGCAATGGAGGGTTAACAAGTTAACCCTGTTTTTTCGAGCCTCTGGAAAACCAATTCTAATACATGCAGAGAAGCCATACTCGGTTTTTGAGTCAATAAAAATACTAGGATTTCGTACCAAGAATAAGTCTTCACATACCCGTTTTTCGAATACAAAAATCTGAAATCTGACAGATCAATAAGGAAGAGTAGAATTACTTGCTCAACGTTTGCTTCGGCAATTCGTGAAGAAGTTCTCGTCAAAATAAGAATGCTCTTAAGGAGGATGAAAGGTCAGGCTAGGCGAGGAGAAAATTCTTGACGGATTATCTGGAAAGCCTGAAAGGAGAAATTGCTAAAGTTGTAAAGACTCTGGACAAGTTCTTCAGCGACAAGATTGACGATGTGAGTAAACTTGGTCCTTGGCACAATCAATACTACTTGAATGTCAAGGAGTACATCATGCGAGGTGGGAAGAGGCTTCGACCAGTACTAGTGGTGCTCGGGTACAAAGCAGTAAAGGGTGATACAGTCCCTGAGAATCTCTACAAGGCAGCTATCTGTGTCGAGATTTTACACAACGGTTCACTTCTACATGATGACCTTATCGACCACGACGAAACACGTAGAGGTGGAAAGACATTCCATGCAACATATCGAGACCTCTACTTTGATAGGACAAAAGACGAAGAAGCTTCTTTCGACCATGGTATGACAATGGCAATCCTTGGTGGTGATTCTCTCATCAATATGGGGGCTGGTGCGATAACAGCCGCGAAATTAGAACCGGATGTTGCCGCATATCTTCATGACCTCTATGAGTTTTCTTTCCAAAATCTTGTTGACGGTGTTCTACTTGAGATGCACATGATTACAGATGAAACTGCAACCTCAGAAACATACCTAACGATGGTCCGAATGAAGACCGCAGTCCTCTTTGACCGTTCACTCATGATGGGAGCAGCAATTGCTAGAGCTTCAGAATCGCAGATCAAAGCACTCGAGGAATTTGGGATAAATGTTGGAAAAGCATTCCAAGTGCAAGATGACATTCTTGGATCATTTGGTGACGAGGATAAGTTGGGCAAGTCGGTTTCTGGAGATATCCGTGAGGGGAAGAAGACATTGCTTGTCTTCGAAGCTTATGCGAAAGCGAATGACAAACAACGAAAAGAACTGGATGGGCTTCTCGGAAAACAAGGTATTACTGATAATGAGATTGAACGTGTCCGAGAGTTGTTCCGTGAAACTGGAGCTCTTGAATCTGCTCGAAAGAAGATGACCGAGCTTCTCACCTCAGGACAGAAGGCACTTGATAAAGCTGAGCCAGCTTTGGATAGTAAATACAAGGAGTTCCTCATTGGTTTATCCGACTTCCTAGTTCAAAGAGATTTCTAGACTAGGAAATATCACGCAGAAGAACACAGTTTTATCATAGATATTGACCCACAGTTTCGTGATTCAAATGTCATACAGGATGCGTAAATACAGCTATGACAAAGACCTACATTCAGCACAACAATTCCTGTGGGAGATTTTCAAACTATCAGGAAAACACTATAACTGGGTTCCGACAAGATTAGAAAACGAAAGACATGG
>JBHLPA010000315.1:0-3294 GCA_048939935.1 Promethearchaeota archaeon
TCGAAAGGTGATTTCGTTAATCAGTGCACCAGAGTCCAGATTTGTAAGATGGAGAGTGATGTTTGTTGTGCCAATATCGACTGATATGCCACACCTTCTGGATTTTGTCATCGGACAATCATCACTGGACAGTGAGCTTGACGAGCTACCTTATCACTAATTGAGCCTACAAATAAACGTCGAATTCCACTGAGACCTCTAGAACCGATGATGATTATGTCAGTACCTCTTTCACTTGCAATGTCAATAATCTTGGCAGCAGGATCTCCATGAGAAATCATATCGATAACCGGACAATTACAATCGCTGGCGATGGTCTTTGCTCGAGCAAGAATATCTTCTCCAACTTTCTGAAGAGCAAGGAATGGTTGGTCTGATACAGTATCATGATAAGGAGTTGCAGAAACTAGCATGGGCACAACATGAAGTAGGACCACCTCAGCTCCCAGTGGAGGCCCCATTGCTGCAGCATAACGAACTGCTTTTAGTGAATGCTCTGACCCATCAACTGCTACAAGTATACTCTTGATTTTAACGCTGTCATCGGTGTTGCTCATCAGGCACCCTCTCTCGGACCTCTGATATGCTGCGAACCTTATCTCTCTTTCCCATAAGATGTGATTCCAATATCTTTTTTCCCACAATCAATCTTTCATCATAATGTTTCAATACATTCTCGACCTTCTGATACTAGTTTATCAAGACAAGTATCTTAGATTAAGAAGTCATCGTATCAAATATCCGATAATACTGAGTCTATTCGGGAGAAATAAAATAGAACTGACATTACTTGGAAAATGCATAATGAGTTTCAGTTCTTACTCGGTTGCTTAGAGTGAAAGAGCCAAATTCAAACTCCACGCACCTAATCCATCTTGCTATATGAGGCGTGAAATGTGGATCTTAGTAAAATCAAATCTGAAGAAGATGTAAGACGAGTAACAATGCAGATTCCAGGGTATTCTGAGTTTGATAGCATGGTTTATGCGGCCACCTACAGAATCCCCAAGGGCAAGGTCAGTACATATGGAAGGATTGCCAAGATGATTGGCAAGCCCAAGGCTTACAGAGCTGTTGCTAACTCACTTCACAAGAACCCGCTCTTTCCAGTTGTTGCATGTCACCGAGTTGTTAAGGAAGACGGAAGCTTTGGAGGAGAGAGGGTGAGAGCAGAAGGCAGATGTAATCACTGTGAGGACGAAGGAGTCCCCATTGAAAATGGTAAAGTAAAGATGAGTGAAGAGATTATCTTCTGACTTACTTCAATGAATCAAATTCCACTAATCTTCGAACGAGGCTTCTTAGTGTTTCAACTAGACTAGCCCTGTGAACTCGAACTTGCTCCATGGAGTCACGGTCCCTCACAGTGATGGTTCCATCTTCAAGAGTGGTGTAGTCAATAGTGACACAAAAAGGAGTTCCCACCTCATCCTGTCGTCGATATCGCTTTCCGATTGACCCACCTTGATCGAACTGAGCAACAAATCCAGCATCAATGATTTCATTGAAGATCTCTTCAGCTGGTCCAAGGAGTTCAGGCTTACCCATTAATGGGAAGACAGCAACTTGTATAGGAGCCACCTCTGGAGGGAATTGGAGCCAGTCGGTATCTCGCTCCTTGCTCTCAGGACGGAATGAGTTGTCAATTAAGCAGAAAAGAGGCCTCTCAATGCCAAAGGCAATCTCTAGAACCTGAGGGACTACCGGTTTCTTGTCAACCTTGACATGGAGTTTCTGCTTTGAGAACTCCTGATGTCGTGTGAGGTCATAATTACCTCTGTCATGCACGCCACAACACTCCACCCAGTCAAAGCTATCTGTATGAATTTCGATGTCCCATGCATCAGCTGCATAATGTGCTCTCTCAGTCGGGAGATGCTGGCGAAGTCTCATCTTTTTCTCGTCAAAGCCCATCTTTCGGAAGATGTCATATCCAATGTAAACACACCAGGCATAAGCTGGTTTCTGGAAGTATCCTTTCTTGATTGCTTCCGACATCTTGGTCATGACTGCTATGTAGTTGTCTTTCTCCTGTGCTTGATAAGTCACCAATGGAAGTTTGTCATCCTTGATGTCCTCATACTGAGGCCACTCCATCTCGTCCTTCTCGATGAGGAAAATTTGGCCCTCAGTCTGAGTAAATTCTCTGAGTCTGAGCATTCCTTGGCGGGGGGATATTTCATTCCTGTATGCTTTCCCAATCTGAAAAACCAATGCTGGAAGTTTGTTACGGAAAAATGTGAGAAGTCTTTTAAACAACAGATAAGTGGTTGTGGCGGTTTCTGGTCTCAAGTATGCATCTTGGTCAAGACCTAGACGAGTGCGCATCATGAGATTGTATGTTTCAACAGGACCAAGAGCGCCCTTGCATGACGGACAGACAAGACCAATCTTTGTAATTGTTTCAGTAAGTTCCTCAACTGTCTGACCAGCTATATTTGTTTCAGGAGACTTCTCCTCAATGAGATTGTCGGCACGATACACCTGTCCACATTTGGTGCACTGCGTGACCGGATCAATGAAACCATCAAGATGCCCTGATGCTTGCCAGACTTGAGCTGGGCTCACGGTCGGGCATTCAACCTCCCAAAAACCTGCTCGAACAAATGCAGAACGAATCTGGTTCTCGAGTCTATTCTTTAACAACTTACCAAGAGGACCAAGATCATAGAATCCAGAGCTACCTCCGTATATTTCAGGTGAGGGGCCCCAAAAGAACCCACGCTTCTTTGCTAGGCCAGTGATAATATCACTGAAATCTCGCTCTGAACTCATTGGTCATAACCAATCAGCATGCTTGAAGATATCTGACTTAAACGTTCTGTCCAGTCCGTTTGAATTACTTTCTTTTCGATATAGCATATACGATAACAAGTACGATTGCTACTACACCAATCCCAATAGCAAGGATTAACATAGTATCAGGTGGCAGACCTGTTCCATTGATTGGTGTCGTGGGAGATGTTGTAGGTGTTGTTGGTGCTAATTCCTGATTTACCAAAAGTGAGAATGAATCTCTAATTGTCCCATTACGAAGAACTACTTCTACATTTAGATACCCAGATTCATACTTAGCCACACAATAATGATAATCGCTGAAAGCAACATCTCCCTCTTGCCAGACTGTGTTTTCGGTCTGATAGAGAGTGAGCGGCGCACCGCCGCCTCCAGTCACAACGTAATATATTCCGTCACGAATGGTCCGATAGTATAGATGATCATGACCATTGAAGACTAAATCAACGTCATATGATACAAACAAGGAATGAAACTCTTCTCGTATACTCGCCGCTT
>JBHLPA010000316.1:0-3289 GCA_048939935.1 Promethearchaeota archaeon
TCAGATCTGCCACTAATGAAATATCAAGATCATCACGGTTCTTTAGGACTTGTTCAAGGATACGAATTCTGTCGTTGATGGATGCCCCTTCTACAATGTATGTCCGGTCGAACATCGATAGGAGTTCTCTATCAACCATTTCTGGTCTGGTTGTGGCTGCAATGACTATCACTTCATCTCCACTCCAGTCTGTATTCTCTATTTCATCTTGAAACACGAATGATTGGATTGAGTCTCTTGGGGCAATGAACTCAAGCCGCTCAATATAGAATAAAGCTGGTGAATTTCTTCGTGCAAATTCAAATCCCTCTCTAAGTGCATCACTACTCCTTTTGTTCTCGTCAAGAACTCCCTCCATTTTGAAGCGGATAATCTTGATTGGCACCTCCCGTGCGAGAAAGTGTGGAAATGCACCAAAGTCACTACCAGGTGGTCCTATGACCAATACCCGTCCTCCAAACTCCATACCTCTCTCTTCCATCTTGGCCTTGAGTGTATCATATCGCCGCAATAGCTGGAGGAACTCCATTGCAAAGTTCACAACAGTGTATTGACTCACCCGTTCCGCAGGAACCTGTTCTGGAGTGGTGAGAGTGACTGTTTCAATGTATTCTCTTTCTTCGCCCAACTTTTAACCCCACTGACTGCTGGCTTCTGCGTCGTTCGTTTGAAGGCATATTACATCTTCGGAGAGGGTATAATTTCGCGCCGTTCGATATTTCTCAGATATGGTTATCATATCTTCTCATCTGGTCCCATCTTCAATTCTTGATACCCCTTCTATATGATGATGCAAACCAGATAGGAATTCCAATCAATACCCAGATTATTGCATCACCAATTGTAGCCAAAATATAGTTAGTTCCACCGGGATCTAACCAAGTTTGACCCAGAGTCATCATCTTCACCAGTGGAAAAATCAATAGAAATCCAAATAGTCTCTGAAGCCATGCAGAATTCACTTTCGATGCATATCGTGTCCCGATTGGTCCACCTATGAGCATTCCTATCCCCATTGCGATTCCAAAAAAGAGGAATGCCGTCATCTCTACGGAAGATGTTAGAACTGCATAATTGATGATTGATCCAGCTGATGCAGTGAAAATCATTGTATACATTGAAGTGGCTGCAGCTTTTAATATTGGGAATTGAAGGATGATACACAGTACAGGAACTATAATTGTTCCTCCACCAAGTCCAAGAAGACCCGCAGAAACTCCTGCGAGAAATATGGAAATAATAGCTATAGCGAGTCTATTTTTGCTGAGGTCGGAGAAGCGTAACATCGATTTTTGGCCATTACTATGTTCCATATCACTTGATTGAGCAAATAGCATTTTCACTGCTACTGGGAATAGAAAGATACCAAAAGCTAGCTGCAGAAGATGTGCATGAGCTACAATTGTCTTCAATGAAATCCCAATGTAGCTACCAGGAATGGTGGCTAGCATAGCTACTGTGCCTGTCCGAAACTCAATCAACTGTGGATTACGTCTATAGTAATCAGCTGCAGCAACGATAGCCACAAAAAGAGCTGAAAACAATGATGCAGCAGGAGCTACTTCCGCACTAATTCCAAAAAGAATGATTAAAATGGGTGTTTTGAAGGCGCCTCCACTGATTCCAGTCATTGCAGCAAGGATTCCAATTCCTATTGATATTGGCAGAATGACGGCAAAATCAACCATTAGTTGCTGCACAGATATCACTCCTGCGAGAATATTCCACTAAATGCCCACGCTAAGTGGCTCAACTAGGCTATTCTAGTTCCTTTTGTACCTTACGACTCATAGTTGGTATTGTCGTTTCAATACTTTCGCGCCGTTCTGTGCGAGGTTCATAACGGTTAAGACTGACAATACCTCGTGGTAGGTGGTCTTCATGAGTCATCCAGAGAAACTGCGTGCACTGGTACTTAATGTCATATCTACAGTAGAGAGTAGAGGTCTCTTTGTCCACTCTTCAGATTTTGAAATCAAGTATAATGAATCAACCTCAAAGAAGAAGTCTGTAAAGACAACTAGACTTCCGTTGATTGTGGGATCTTGTGTCCTGAATGCTTTAGTACCTCGGTCAGCTATGCTTCTTATTGGAGGGCATGGTGGTGGGAAAACTACACTCGTAAAATTATTGGGAAGAATGATGACTGGAAAATCACTGGAAGATATTGAAGATGGCATCCTACGTGGACATCCTCAGCTTACAGAAGAGAAAATGGTTGCTACTTTGAAACCTGGACCCTTGATGAAGGAAGGCGTTGAGGTAGTTGTGTGGCGTCGTTTTGTCACTGGCTTTTGGAAAATAATAGATGAGGTCAACAGACTTACACCGCACGCTCAGAATATTCTATTATCTCTACTAGCAGAGGGCGAAATGAAGTACTATGATGAAGTAAAGAGATGTGAGGAGTATTGCCTCTATGCCACACTCAACCCTGCGGATTCAGGCACCTTTGATATTGGTCCTCCCTTCCTCGATAGGTTTGGAATTGCTGTACCAATAACAATGCCCACCATCAACGATCTCGAACTCATTCTCGCAGCTCGAGATGAGCGGCTCTTCGGATTCGATGAACTCTGGCAGGTTCCAGCACTTCTTACAGAGGAAAGTCTACTGACAATCTGGAATCTAGCTGACAAGGTGTATGTTCCTCCAGAAACCTCTGAGTTCATGCGTACATTAGTCAGAGAGTTTGGTGCTTGTATACGTGTTGATAAAAGTCAATCTTCTGGGCTCACAGTTGAAACAGGTCTCTGTGATGGCTGCCACTATAATACGACAAAGAGTGTTTGCAATAAGGTTGTAATTCCTCTCAGTGTCCGTGCCGCCAAGGACCTCAATCGATATTCCAAAGCTGCTGCTTGGATGGTGGGAGCACAGGAGGTTTCCATTGAGATTGTCAAGTCTCTTGCGCCTCTAGTCTTTTGGCATCGGACTAAAATGGTTAGGGATGAACTAGACAGGTCACCATACTATGGTGATGTTTTCGCATATACAACTCATTTGGTTGAACTGGCTTCCTCAAGATTTGCTCAAAGAGCCCCCGCCATCGAGATAATGGAGAAATTGAAGCAAGGTCAGCAAACGAAGGAAGCAATTGCTGAACTGAAAGAAATGGCCAAAAGTGACCTTTTAGTCCGTCTAGATTACACAGAACTCGCAAAAGATCTGCGAAAGTCCAGTTATACAAAGACAGTCAAAGATATAGAGAAAGCGATAAAGAATCAGGATGTTGAGATGTTGTCCCAGATCTATGACTCATTGCTTTCAAATACAGAATTTCCCAATA
>JBHLPA010000317.1:0-3282 GCA_048939935.1 Promethearchaeota archaeon
GCGTGACCTTTCTTGAGACCTAACGTTTCAATGGCGAAGTCAATTAGAAGTTTATCGAACTGCTCAATCCCCTGGATTGCTCGACGATGTCGCACCCTGAAGATCTCAGCCCAGAAATCGTCCCAACCAAGCTCTACCGTTTCCATGAATCACACTTCCGTCAGTTGGTGGTACTGGACCCTGATATGAAGATTGTCATGAGTATTGAATTGGTAGAAATAGAGAATATGGAGAGAATCCGCACCTGTCTTCTCCGCCGGGAGGGACGCAGACCGTTAACAGGAAACTCGAAATGAGCATAACCTGCGGATTCTTTCTCCATCCGAAATGCAGGTAAGTTCTCTAAAAAACCTTTAGGTTCTGCATAAATAATCCATCTTTTCTAATTATCGAAATTTTGGACTATTTTTCTATAGATAAAATTGGTGTTTGCAATGAAAAAAATCGAAATTTTGAAAGATTGTTGGCTATCAAAGGAAATTTCCCACTTGTAATCGTCAAGATACGAGCCGATTTTCGAATTTTGGGCTCATAATGACTTGTCCCGGCGTGAAATAACGACTAGAATTGTGAATGAGGTAGCTATAGTAAGCGTGAGAAACAACAACTGCACCTCAAAAGGCAGATTATAACCCGGTGGAGAATATTCAGACTGCCAGAGCTGTACTCCGATATATTCAGTGAACACATCTTCCTCGAATTGCATCCCAGGATATGGAGATTCACTCTCCCAATCCCAATCAGAAATGAACCATGTTGCGACAGAAGAAACACCCACTTGAGTTACGCTGCGAGAATGACTGTTAAGGAAGTCAGTTTTAACTAAAAGTGAGGTGTTTGTCACATCTAATCTACCATCAAAATGAGTGGAGTCAGTCTTTAGTTTCTGCATATCAAAACCATATCTGAAGTCATAGTAATTACCGAGGCATCCCACTAAGAATGCGGTTTCAAAAGAAAGGACCAGAGTCGTATGAGAAGTCATGGTGAGGTTTACAACGTCAATCTGTGGATCAATGAACGATGTGAAAAATCCCGAAGGATACCTAGAGCTAATTTCCAGAGGCAACTTATCTCTGACTGTGAGGTTATACGTAATCGTTGCAGTGTAATGAGATGAGTTCCCCTCAATGGTGACATTCATTGGATTACTCACATAATCAATATGGGGAGCCCATGAACTCCGTACATAAGAGGTCAAGAAATTAATTTCATGGTCTGCAGTGTTTGTGATGTTATAGCTTGAGGAAATCTTGATACTATGTGTCAGGTTTTCTCCATCAACCAACTCAGGCATTATGGTGATATTCACAACTTCATGTGAAATTCGAGCATCTGCATTTAATGCTGATACTAGACCGCAAGTGTATCCATAGGACAGGGGTGGAGCACCAACTTTCTGGATTGGCATGGCGTATAGACTAACAATGATGATGAAGGAGACTAATACCGTAAGATTTCTCCGCATGTTTACCACGACATAAGATTATACTCACAAAAACAGATGAATCTGATTATAGAACAAATGAGTCAGTGCAGAAGAAGTGGTAGCTCCGCCAGGATTTGAACCTAGGTCCGGTGGGCCAGAACCACCGATGCTGGACCACTACACCACGGAGCTATGCGACTGTGTAAACCGCAGACTCGGGTGATGCTGGGACATTTTTCATCTTTTCGGTCTAGAGATGTGAGAGGGGATAGTTTACAGTAAAAAAAACTAGATGCCAACTTTGAAGATCAGTGCATCGCGAAGAACACGCTGGAACATCCTCAGAAGATTAGTACCCTCAGTGGCAATTGTGTCGAAAACAGGGTAGCCTTCGAGATCAAGCATCTGTACCATATAGTCAATGGGTAGCGCATTCGGTAGGTCCCTCTTGTTCAAAGCAACAATTATGGGGAGTGTGGCCATCCTGTCTGTTCCCAATGCAATCCTCAATTCTTGTATCGAGGCAAGATTCTCGTTCATCTGCTCGGGAGTTGAGTCAGCCATGAAGATTATACCGTCACAGTCTCTGAGAACCTTGATCCTCTGGCTGGCATGACGTCTTTGTCCAGCGACTGTGAAGACATCAAACACAATTCTATCACTTGCAGAAACAGGAACAAAGTCAAAGAAAGTAGTTCGACCTAGATCATCTGAGATCTCAACAAGTTTTCCCTTTGCCAGTGACCGAACATTGCCAAACAACCATCTAAGAGCAGTGGTCTTCCCTGAGAGAGAAGGTCCATAGAATACTATCTTGATATGTACCCGACCCAATTCGTCACGTTTGAGAACACGACCGGGAACAATCTCAGCAGCACTCTGCGGTTTAATACTGGCGCGTTTTGCATGCTCCGCTGTTGTTCTCGGATCAAAACTGACATCTTGAGCGGATGCAACAAGAGTCCCCATAGGCGCGGGAGTCGGATCGGTCTCTGCAGGCTCTTCAACCTTAGTACCGGGAGATTCTCTAAACTCCACTGAGGTCTCCTTTTCTTCTTCCGGGTCTTTCGAGCGCCCGGTCATCCTGCGGAACACGGACAAACGCCTCTCCAGAATTTACGGTGTCTATACTGGTCTTAAATCTTGGGGGGATTGTATTCGCAGTAGGCTTTATCAATAAGAAGCCTCTCGAGAGAGTCATTATGACGGAATCGATTGATCCTGACTTCATTTCTGAGCAGTGGCCCACTCTAAAAGAGATGACTTATCTGAACAATGCTTCGACCGGTATTCCACCATTAGATACCTTCAATGCAATGAAAAAGCACCTCGATAATAGAGCACAAGCAATTGGGAAGTTTGATGATACATTAGCAAAGTTCAAAGAGATTAGGCAAAAGTTTGCCTTGCTTCTTGGGGGAGATTATAGTCAGTATGCATTTGTCACAAGTACTAGTGCAGGGATTAACTCTATTGCTCATAGCGTCGAGTATCCATCCAAGTCGAATGTGGTGATTTGTGATCTCGAATTTCCTGCTAATTATGTACCATGGCAAAATGCAAGTAGGTTGTACGGATTCGAGCTCAGGGTTGTCAAATCCGAAGAAGGTGCAGTTTCTTTGGACTCATTAAGTGAACAGGTAGATGAGAACACTAAGATATTGGCAGTCAGCCAGGTCCAGTTTGGGACAGGATTCAGAGCCAACTTGAACCAACTCGCAAAACTTGCCCACGATAATTCTGCACTTCTCTCTGTAGACATCATTCAAGCAGCTGGTTGTATCGATACAGATTTGGCAAAGATAGGAGTGGATTTTGCCACAGGGCAGGCTGCAAAATGGTTGCTAGGTCCT
>JBHLPA010000318.1:0-3274 GCA_048939935.1 Promethearchaeota archaeon
AAGAGGTTGACTTCTCTTCTGCCGCCAATGCAGTGAGATCTTCACCTTCGGTTACATCAACATCAGCGTCTTTCGCTATCACCTTTGAGATATCCAAGACCTTGGAACGTTCTGCAAGTGGATGACCTTTACAATGAATCTCAAAGGCTTTGTACCATCCAAAAGGCACTCTGACTACATTGTATCCTCTATCTGTCAGGTCCTTAGCCACCGACTTCAATAGCTTGAGTGCCACACTGGGTTTAGAGGGGATTTCAGACAAGTGTACCCACGGATAGACAATGATGTTCTTCTCCTTGACCTCATCAGCGGCACTAGCAATCATGTCAGCAGTTTCTTGAGCTGCTTTTGCTACATCTTTGGCATCTGTTGTTTCAGCAGCGATGAAATTAACTAAGCAGGAATCCTCAGTTTTGTAGGACTTTTCCTTCACTTCTTCTGCGTTCTTGAGTGCTTTTCTTTTTGCGTCGTAAGCAAAACCATCGCTGTGAATCTGTAGCATCCTCACTTTGAAGACCTCAACTAATTAGTGGTGTTTCGTTTCTCACTTAAGCCTGACGTATTGAGGCTCTACTTCCTTTTCGACAAAATAATGAGGATGATTACAATCTCTAAAAAGATACCAATTAAAATGATTTCTCGAATTAAGAGAGTATTAGGATGAAAGCCCGAGCCTGTGGAACTCGGAGGCCGAGGAATTGTTGTAGAAATTTGTGGAGGAATACTCGAGGTCTGTGAAGGAGAGGTTGTTGTAGATACCGGTGGACTTGTTTGAGTAGTGGGACCTCTTGGATTATAATCAACACTCTTAGCAGAACCTAGTATGTAGTAATAACCTGTACCGGAGTAATCACTCCAATAATTCCCATTCCAGATATTCTCAGCTCCATCGTCATACGCATTTGTGGATGCAGTCGATTGAAATTCATTCTCTACTATTGTAAGATTCATAGAATCATTCTCTGCATAAAGTCCATAAACAGTGCAATCTGAAATAGAACTTCGTTGTACGACAGAATCACGAGTTGCTAGAAGGTTTATTCCAACGACACAATAGCCAATTATAGTTCCATCTATGAGTAAATTCCAAGATACTAGTGAAACAATCCCAATATGAGAAAACTGATTATCAGCTAAGCTAGTACTCGAAACCTGGTTATCTGTTAGAGAAGTGAAGTTATCAACGACACAAAAAATCCCATAATCAGGCAACTCCAAAATTATGTTGTTATCAGCCCAGCAACGCGCGGTCCTGTTCAATACGAGTCCAGTATTCTGGTTGAAGCTAAGATTATTGTGAGCAATGATAAAATCTGTACTATTGAAAATAACCATACCAGTACTACAGTCATGTATGACACTGTGATATAGAGACATATTATTGGAATTCTCAACCAAGATTCCAATTTCTTTCAGGTTAGCAACGGATTCCCCAATAACACCATGTGTGCAGTTTCTTATTTTGATACCAATCGAATTTGAGTATTGATATTCGTAATTACTAGTTTCACAATTTACAATCATGAAGTAGAGATCAACATCTTCTATCGAAATACCGATTTGCGTGCAATTGATTCTATAGTCAGAGATGATAATAGGATTGTCCAGCACACCAGTTCCATTCCATCCGTTTGTACTTTTTTGAAGTAGAAAATCGGTATTGTTATGAATTTCAATAGGCGAGTGGTCAACTCTTAGATTCGTGTATTCAATTATTTCCAATGGGAGGGGGAAGCTTGCTACACTGATTGTGCCAACTGAAAGTGAAGCGATTAAGATAAGGATGAAGTATTTTAACGATGCAAGTTTCCTTTTCAAATCAAACTCCCACAATCTTACTTGATTTCCTAACATCATAAAGTATACGATTCCTCTGATGTCTTCATCATCTAGAAGATTGTAGCCGCGACGGTGAATGGATGTTCATTGTACCACGAGTTGTACTAGTAATAGAAGAATTAACTGCGGCATCAATTGCAGATTTACAGAGGAGAGATAAATAATCCAAGGTTAATTTTAGGTTTGAATCCTTGGAGCTAATCGAAAGAAAAACAGACGATTAGATTGCAGAGGTGTCGAAGATAAATCCTATCAGATGGGAAATACGTGATTCTTTGTTACCAAGCTCGATATAAGGCACGTAGCCAGATGAAAGAATATGACAGACATAGTTGTCGCATCAGCGTGCCGAAGCGCTATTGGAACATTCGGAGGGTCCTTGAAGGACTTACAAGCTCCAGAGCTCGGCGGTCAAGTCATCAAAGCAGCAGTTGAACGGGCGGGAATAGACCCTGCAATCATTGGAGACCTTAGATTTGGTAACTGCTTTGAACCGCCAAAGGCTTTGAATATAGCCCGAATTGCCGCTTTACTCGGAGGAATTCCTTGGACTGTTCCTGCAGTTACTATCAATAGAGTGTGTACATCAGCCATGGAGGCAATCATCAGTGGAGCATTGCAAATCCAGACTGGATTCACCGAGGTTGTACTCGCAGGAGGCGTCGAATCAATGTCAAATGTACCTTACTGCGTGGAGAACGCACGCTGGGGCATGAGACTCTTCGATGGTGTCTTTATGGATGCATTGACCACAGGACTTCATGCTGGAAGTCACTTCTATCCTCATCCTGAGACTGGAAAACACTACATCATGGGTGAGACAGCTGAGTTTCTCAATGACAAGTATGGATTCTCCAGAGAGGACCAAGACATCGTCGCATTACGCTCACAGAACAATGCAGAGAGGGCAACTAATGAAGGTGACTTCAAAGAGGAGATTGTCCCTATTGAGGTCAAAGGTCGAAAAGAAACAAAGACAGTTGAGAAAGATGAACATTTCAGACCTGGACTCACAATGGAAGATCTTGCGAAACTGCGACCAGCCTTTAAAAAAGATGGAACGGTGACAGCTGGTAACTCAAGTGGAATCAACGATGGTGCGGCTGCACTGGTCATTATGTCACAAGAAAAGGCAGATGAGTTAGGAATAAAGCCGCTAGCAAAATTAACAGGTTATGGTATGGGATGTAGTGAACCTCATCTGATGGGTGAATCTCCAATAGTGGCTGTTCAGAACCTTATTGATAGGACTGGTCAGGGATTCGAAGATTGGGAATTGGTCGAGTTAAATGAAGCCTTTGCAAGTCAATTCTTAGCCGTCGAGAAGGGATTGAAACCACTTGGTTTTGATCGAGAGACGGTCAACGTGAATGGCTCTGGAATTGGTCTAGGACATCCAGTGGGGTGTACTGGTGCAAGGATAGTAGTCACACTA
>JBHLPA010000026.1:0-2144 GCA_048939935.1 Promethearchaeota archaeon
CGACAGCAATCACACACGGTGGTTGCAACTCTCTAATCTTCTTCACTACACGTATCTCAGGAGGACCATTTGCCGATTCAAAGACCTCTCCCTTTGGGATCTTCAAGCCTGCTCTACCCTCAATTTGAAGTTTCCTAGGTGGTTCTTTTGTTCCTCTTAAGCGTCTTCCTTCTCGGTCTATCTCGCCAGATCTAATTCTAGCCGATGCTATTTTTTCTCCATCGTGCGCGCGAACAGGTTTGAGATATTCTACCTTGTCCTTCACTCCCAAATTTTTCTTCCTTAATTCCAAGGCTCCTGATTCAATTTTTGTGCAACATGGCCCTTGATACATCAAGAAGGTTGTATCACCATTAATCGCGAGTAACTCATCAATCTTCGTGAATGAATGTACAGCGATTGTTTCATTCAACTTTATACTCTCCAAGTACTTTCTAAGATTTCTCTCGCGAACATCGATTGGTTGGATTATAGCTTCTAGTTCAAGGTCTGATGAAACAAGCTCGCCCCCAGTGACGCATGCAACAGGTTCCGGCATCTCAGAAAGACGATCTATCATGACCTGATGACCTTTGTGAAGCCTGTCGAATAGATTTAGACCCCATGTGCCAGACATCTGTTTCACTGTACTAATGGGTCCACTTGCACACTAAATATCTTGCCTCGTTCCGGGATTATGGCAGTATGTTCTCCGCAATTGAACTAATGAAAGTAGTAATCAAAGGTACTGCGGAAGTACTCACGAATTTAATGAATGTGGTTATCTCAAATCCCCACGTGCTTCTCTCCTTAACATTTCTGTAAATGCTTCCAACCCTTTCGGATGCTTCTCTTTTTAACGAAGCTTCATTTAGTGTAGGTCCTGACTTTTCAGATTCAATGAATCGAGATGTAATGATCATGACCTCGGTATCTAATGCATCTTGTTTGAGTTTTAACTCTCTGAGAATCTCTTTCTTTCGTTTGTTCAATAAATTATGAAGTCCCAATTGAGGCCACATGAAAAGAATAACTGAGAAGACAACAATCGATAATCCAATAGCATAGACACCTAAACCAAGATTCAGCTGATTGAGGAAGCTGAAGAAAATCAGATTCAATGCATAGGCTATGACAATGATGAGTGCTCTAAGGGTCAAGCCATAGATAAACGATCCTATTGCTGTTGTTTGTTCATAGAATGTATCATACCCCCTAACTCTATCCAATGATTCGAATCTTTCACCTTTCAGAAGCTGAATGTAATTTGAAATCTTGAATTTGTTTCTATATGCTTCAAGTTTTGATATACTTATTATCATCGAAAAAACGATCCAAACAAGTGAGGCAATACCACACACTATCGCCAGTCCAATTATGAGATTGGTTGCGATGTAAATATACAACCAAAGAATAGGTTCTGTTGCTCCATAGACTCCCACGAAAAGATAGGCATCAACATAGAAGTAGGTGATTATTGGACTTACAATAATGATAGCTAGAACAAAGTACTTCTCAACACCGTGGAATAGTAGCTTTCTCACATCACCTTTGAATTCCAGATAGTCGCTATCATCAATGAAAATCGTCTTAATCCGTTCTTGATTAACTGTATCTACGGGAAGGTCTAGAGACTTGTAGAGCTTTAGATTCTTCTCGAACTCAGGGTCCAACACTCCAAAGAGATCATCATATCCCGAAACAGCTTTACGAGATATGTGAATCACAATGATGAATAAGGGGAGGAATAAATAAGTCCAAACATCTCCTTGTAGAAATCCTAGGACTCCCATCTGCCAATAAGTGAGGATGTTAAGGACAAGCCAGATAACAATCACAGGTATCGTTCGTTTGTAGCTATGAAGAAATCCAGTTCTCAGAATCAATGGTGTATGATATCTAACTTCGTTATCACCCACAATTATCACCCAGACCTACAATATTGGAAAACTATCCAATTATTAAAGGAAGCGAATTTCTCTTACTTCAAGTCTAATGAACTTGGAATACTTAATATCCTAGTATGACTTCCAGTCTTTAGAAAACATACAAGTGGCGAAGGTGAAAATTCTAGCAGTTGCAGATGTTCATAGCCCAAGATACTTCGAAGAGTTTGTGAAAGATCTTGCTGAACACGAACAACCAGATGTATTCTTGTTTGCAGG
>JBHLPA010000026.1:2154-13166 GCA_048939935.1 Promethearchaeota archaeon
ATATGATAAATCGGGGAAATGCAGAGGAGTACATGAATGTACTAGACGCTATAGAGAAGACCCTAGGGTCGTCTTTTCCCATAGTAGGTTGTTTTGGTAATGAGGAATACAACGAGGTTCGGAGAGATATCGTTTCAATTGTGGGGGATAGGATGATACTTCTTGACGAGAAGTCAGTCATTTTAGAGTTTGATGGATTTAAGCTCGGAATAGTTGGAACCCAAGGGTCTCTTGATAAAGCGACAAGTTGGCAACGTAGAAACATTCCTCGGATAAAGGGTGTATTTGAAAGGCGAGCAAAACGCGCAGCATCACTTCTCAAGAAGATGAAAGGCAAAGTTGACCATTGTATTCTACTCATGCACTATAGTCCTTGTCTTGAAACTTGCGAAGGCGAGGAAACAAGAGCATTCTCATGGCTTGGTAGTAGGAAATTCTACACAGTCGTAGTTGAACATCAACCTGACTTGGTCATTCATGGTCATGTCCATAACGCAACGAGGCATGAGGTGAAAATAGGCCCTACAATAGTCAGGAATGTAGCGCTTCCTGCGGTTGGATTCATTACGGAACTCAATCTCTGGAACAAGAAGTCTGATTGAGGGATTAGGTGTGCACCCCGTCAAAGTTGCAGCCATCGCAGATGTTCACAGTCCCAGGTATTTAGATGAGTTCGACAAAGCACTTTCGAGGTGTGCTCCGCCAGATCTTTTTCTTTTTGCAGGTGATATGGTCAATCGTGGGGCTTCAGAGGAATATCTTAAGGTTCTGGAGGCTATCGACACTCACTTGGGTTTGAATTTTCCAATTATATCCTGCTTGGGCAATGAGGATCCAACTGATATCAAAGAGCAGACTTGCCAAGTGATAGGAGAGAGAGTTACGTTTCTCAATGATTCATCCATAACCATCAAGATATCTGATTCACGAATTACAATTGTGGGACTTTCGCCATCCACAAACTATCAAATTAATGCACAGTCCACCAACTTTCCCGAGATTCAGTCAACCTTTGAGGTTCGAACAACACGTCTCACTCATTTACTTCAAGATGCAACTAGTTCTTCAGATTACACCATTCTATTGATGCATTTCAGCCCATTGCTTGAAAATAATCCAAGAGAATTCTCTTCGTGGATATCAAATGCTGTTACTAATCATCCTCCTCTTTACATAATACATGGCCATGTTCATGATGCTACCAGAGTAAAAGTAAAGATAGGTGCCACAAACATAATGAATGTGGCTCTACCTGTGACTGGATCGATTACCAAACTAGTCCTCTGAACTTACCCCTCATGTCCAGTGACTTTCATCGTGGGTTCGAACTTGTACCCATAAACTATAACGCCACCGCTCCCGAATGCTTTGATTTTCCTAAAACATGCTCGAACTCTCATTCCAATCTCGACATCTTCGGGATTGACATTTACAATCTGTGCGGTCAGTCTTGTTCCTTCATCAAGTTCAACTTGAGCGATAACATAAGGAATCTGTCGTTGGAAGTCCTCAGGGGCTTGTCGGACAATTGTGAATGAGTATATTTTTCCAAGTCCTTTGAACTGATAGTCCTCAAGCTGTCCTTTTCTCCTGCACTTTGGACATACTGGTCTTGGTGGGAAATAGTATGAGTTACAGGTTGTGCATTTGTTTCCGAGAATGTTATAGATTGTTCTGATTCTTCGCCAGACTTGTGCTACTCCTTGTTCTGCCATCTTCCTCTACCTCCCTAATATGTGGACAATTGAAGTTGCACCTGTGCCTCCAATGTTCACAGCTAATGCTTTCTCTACTCCGTCCACCTGTCTTTTCTCAGCATCTCCTCGAAGCTGTAGAGCTAGTTCGACAATTTGAGCCACACCTGTAGCACCAACAGGATGTCCTCGTGCTTTGAGTCCTCCTGAGGTATTCACAGGGAATTTGCCGCCAATTTCCGTGATGCCTTCCTCCAAGGCTTTTCCACCCTCTCCTTTCTTAGCGATACCAACATCTTCTGTCAGTATAATCTCTCCAATCGAGAAGCTATCATGCAATTCAAAGACATCGATGTCAGTGAGTTCGAGATTGGCTTCTTTGAGTGCGGACTTTGTAGAGTTGATTACAGCATCCATTCTCGTGATTGATTCTCTGTCATGCAATGCGAGTGTGTCACTCCTCTGTTCGGAGGCTTCTATGTAGACGGGAGTGTCGGAATACTGCTTTGCGAGATCAGCTCGACACATTACTAGACCTGCTGCACCATCAGTTACTGGAGCTGAATGCAACACCCTAAGTGGATCTGCCAGGAGGCCTGATTTCATTACGACCTCAATAGGGACAGGACGCTGAAATTGTGCCCATGGGTTATGTGCTGCATTTGCATGATTCTTTACAGTAGGCAGAGCTAGTTGTTCCTCAGTTGTACCATACTCTTTCATGTGACGTCTTGCCATCAATGCATACAGGGCTGGGAATGTAGCTCCAAACATGCCTTCATATTCCCAGTCTGAGGCCACTGAAATGGTGTTCATCGCTTCGGACTGATTCACGTCACTCATCTTTTCAGTGCCAAGAACTAACATTACATTATGCTCACCCGATTTGATGGCCATATATGCGTGCCTTACAGCAGCACCCCCACTTGCACAAGCTGCTTCAACGCTGTAGGCTGGCATATCTCCCAACCCACCCATATCCGCTGCTTGAGCACCTAGGTGTTCCTGTCCTGTGAACCTACCGGCACTCATGTTTCCGATGACGAGTCCATCAATATCCGCACCCCTTACACCGGAATCGAATATTGCATACATACCTGCTTCCAGAGTTATATCTCGAAGGTTTTGCTCCCAGAGCTCGCCAAATTTACATATTCCAACTCCGACTATCGCTACTTTGTCATCCACTTTAAAACCTCCTTCTAGACTGCTTTTATTTTCCGTCTGTACTTTGCATATGTTGCGTAGTCCACGTATGTTTTCCTCACTATGTAGTCATCAACAGTGGGTACTTCTCCTCTCCGTTCCTCAATTGCATCCTCGACCTCAATGGAAAAGGCATCACTTCCTGCACCAGAGCCATACGCAACCATGAATATCTTTGAACCTGGTTTGGCAATGTCTAGAACTCGTGCCAGTCCAATCATGGCTGAGCCAGAATATGTGTTTCCAATCTGTCTGACAACAAGACTGTCCTCAAGCTTCTCCGGTGGTACTCCCAACTGCCTTCCCATGGCCACTGGAAACTTGCCATTTGGCATGTGAAACACAAAATAGTCATAATCTTCCACGCTGGTCTTGGTCTTCTTGAAGAGGGACTTTGCACCCTCTCCAACGTGTCTGAAGTATGCTGGTTCACCAGTGAATCTCGCACCATGACTTGGGAAGTCCTCACCTTCTCTTCGCCAAAAGTCTGGCGTATCAGTTGTAAATGAAACTGTGTCCGTGATAGTGGCGACTACGTTCTTCATTCCAATGATGTAGGCGGCTCCTCCAGCTGCAGCAGAATACTCTAGGGCATCACCGGGTCTTCCTTGGGCAGTATCTGAGCCAATTGCTAAGCCTAGCTTGACCATCTTTGACTTTACCAAGCCCATGGTCGTCTGAATTGCTGCTGTACCTGCCTTGCAAGCAAATTCATAATCAGCACAGGTCAGGTGGTGTGAGCATCCAATTGCTTCGGCCACAATCGTACCTGTCGGTTTCACGGCGTAGGGGTGTGATTCAGATCCTACGTAGATTGCGCCGATGTCCTCTGGATCTATCTGCGCTCTCTTCACTGCATTCCTTGCTGCTTCAACAGAAATGGTGGCTACGTCCTCGTCAGGTCCGGGGACAGACTTTTCGAAAACACCCAGTCCCTTTCCGATTCTTGCACTATCTTCACCCCAGATTTCAGCAATGTCCGAGGTCTTGATTCGATAGCGTGGTACGTAAACACCGTAACCAACAATACCAACCATAATAATTGTCTCCTCAAATAGCAATTCGCCAAATGTCGAATCTATATACGTCAGTTAGTTATTCTACGATTTGGGCTTGAACGCCCTTATGAAGCTTATTGTCCATCCTCCCGAGATACTACGACACTCATCGAATGTCGCCTGAAACCTTCGTAGGACGACGATAGGAGGTTTACTATCTACATAATAAATGGCTCGAAAGGACTCCGCTGTTTGTTGATTATCAAATCGAGGTTTGTCGAACTATGTGCTGAGTAGATAATTTCTTTAGGTTTCCACGAGAATAACACGTTGGTGACATAGTTGTCAAGCATACTGAGTAAAACTCAAAGGAGAAAACTCATTGTCACAGAACCAAAGACAGTCTCTCAACTTATTGTCGAGTTGGAACTTTCGGATGATCATGTTGTTTTAGTTGGTGGGAAGAAGGTTGGACTAGACTATCAACTCCAAGAGAATGAGTCTGTGGTGATTTTACCCCGGATTGCTGGAGGATGAGTCCTCTCGTTTTGGTAAGTGGATATCAGCAGCAATTCGGTCCAGAATGCCTTGTATTTTTGTTGAGATTCTCTTTTTGCTCAGGTGAGTAAGTTCATCGACGTTTTCCCTCATAGCTGCAAGAATCATCTTAGCAGAACCTGAGCTGTACTGAGTAGCATTCTTTGGAGCGAGAGCTATCTCTTCAGGCACTCCCAATCGCTGAGCCAGTTCTCTGAAGATTACTTTTCTCTCTGGTATAATCTCAGGATTCACTTTCCACTCTGCTGGAATAGACAGCGCAGTGTTTACAAACAGCTGGTCAAGATATGGAAAGAAGCTGTCCATTCCATGTGCTGTGATAGACCTTTCATCCCGCTCAATGTTCGCTTCATAGGTGATTTTCACATCATTCCATAATTGAGTCGCTAAGGCTTCTGGCCCTTTTTCAACATAGACCTTGACATGCCTTGCGTATCCAGCAAAGAGTTCATCAGGTCCCTGACCTGAGATGACTGTTGTGTATCCTTCCTCTGCTGCTTTCTTTGCCGCCAAGTAAAATGGTAATGCTATCTCAACATCCATCTGTTTACTGGTCTCGATTGTGCGAATGAGTTGAGGTAGGGTATCCCAAACTAACTCGGAACTTAGATTAACTGTATATAACGGAAGATCAAGCTTTTTTGCTGCTTCAGATGCTACTTTTTTGTCATGAGACTGATCTGTCATTGTCGCCACAAGAATTGTGTCCTCACATCTCTTGGACGCTAACATGGCAGCAAGCGAACTATCAACACCTCCAGAGAACAGAACCGCGCATTTTGTACCTTTCCTGAGCCTTTCAAATGAAGCATGCAGCGACTTACCTAAGACCTCAAGGATGTTTCCTCGAGTGGCAGTAGTCATAACTGGTTTGTCGAGAGCGGCAAACGTTTCTAGACTAACCTCTCCACTCCACGAAACAGTAACAGCCTGTCCTGGTACAACCGTTTTAACAGAGGACATTCCAATAGTCCATAGACTCTTCCTTTCAGATCCAAAAGCGAATATAGCCCCAGTGTGTCCATAATAAAGCGGTCTTGTTCCATCAAGAGTCCGGAGGAGGCTGATTCCTTTATCACTAATAATTACAACAATCGCCCCAAATATCTCTGCGATGGATGTCACATCTACAGATTCATCCGGGAACTCAATGTCCTGATTCTTATCAATAATGAAGAGTTCTCCATCCTCACCGTCGATTGTGTGTGGTCCTACGATTAGACATTGAGCGGATTCACGATTCACAGTGTGAAATGTACTAGGTTTCCTATGCCTAATTGCATTAGATATCCTCTGAAGTAAAAAATCTGCATCTTCGTTGTTTCGTTTAACTAGTAAACCTGCAATACCTGCCATTATGTCTGCACTTCATGGAGCATGACTTGCTTAACGCCAGAAATATCTTGCAGACGTGATTCCAGTTTGCCTACAGCAACATTGAGCTGTTCAGGTGTGAAATAACATTCATAGAAACATTGGTCTGCGGCTTGGCAGATTCCGCTAGTAAAGAGGATATCTTCCAGACCGACTTCCATGAATACCATTGTTAGTTCTTCAAGAAAGCTCTTGCTGAGTTTCTCAATGACGAGCTTGAGATACATTACCTTGTCACTATCAACAGGATATAATTTGACATTGCCATCCTTTACAACGAGAATTACAAGGCCAAAATCATGGCCAATGCTGTCAACAAACTCCGCTGGCAGAGTGATTTTATCACCTTTCTCGATTTTTAGTACTCGCGCCTGCGTCATGTCACTCTTAGTCAATCTTTTTGCCTCCGAAGAGTCACTTGCCATGATGACTTGTAGTTATTATATCTCTTACGGGAGTATCTAATTTTTAATTTCCAAGACGAAACCAGCTACGAATTCTCGCCAAAGCCTCCCTCTCAGGCTTTTCAACAACCCGAAGCTTCCAATTTGGTGTTTCCAAACTGGTATATTCAAGAAATGCTACTTCGCCATCAGACCTAATCTTCTCCATCTGCTGAAGTTGTCCATTCAACCATGCTTTCTTTGAAACAGGCATCCTTGATGTAGCTAAATCGAAGAGTGCTGGATGGAGATCGAAGATGAGTGCAAATTCCTTCATGTATTCTAGAACTCCGTCTTGAAGTGACTGACTGATTTTTTCCCGATCCGTGAAGAAAGATGCTGCAACAGACATGTTGGGATGCTTCTCAGGAATGTTTAATGCGAAATTGAATGAGTTGTTGAACTTGGAGAGATGTGTTGCTGCGTCTAAGAAGAGGATTGTTTCTGGTTTTCCTTCGAACTGGTCAACTGATATCTCTAAGGGTGTCCTAATTATTGGTTCATCCTTGTCAATCACGGTCTGAATCAATTGATCTGTCACCGGCGGCAAATCATCTCCCTCGATTTCCTCAATAGCTTCATAGGAAAGAGCCTCACTCTCCCAATCCGGTTCCGCTTTACTCTGGCTATCATCTTCTTCCTTCATCCTAGGTCTGCGATGAGGTGGGATATATCCTATCTCTTCGACTAAATGTTGTAAAACCAATGGGAGGAATAGATCATAGAGTGTACCTCTGGTTTCAAGAATAATTAGTACTGGTTTGAACGATGCGACAGCCTCAATAAGTCCAGAGTTGAAGTCGGGAGAATCATCGAAGAAGCGTTTCAAATTCTCTTCTGAGTATCCATTTTTCACCCTCTCTGTCCACTCTGCATAGACCTCCTTGACCTCTTGTTTTCTGCGATCTTTTATCAAATTCATGAACTTGCCTAGGTACTTTACTCCCCGCGATACTGCAGTAGCTGGGCTGACAAAGACAGTCATTATTCCCACTGCTTCTCCTGCATACTCACTTGCTTCTGTATCCCGGATTTTCCCCATCACCTCTTCTGTGAGAGATGGTGGTCCAAGTTTTTCTACAAGAACCTCAATCATACCTGTGAAATCCTCAAATGACGCATCTGCAGGTCCTACTTTTTCGCCAACAGGGGATGCGTCTGAGAGCACTTCTGCAAACACATTGGGTTTTTTGATTAGCCAGTTTAGTGGGATTCGTAATGAGGAATATTCATGAAGCCACTCTCTGTCGGACTCTTTTGAACCAAAATAGAATTTTGATGAGTCTGGAAATAGACCATCGAAAATCTCCATAAATTGGTCAAATCCCGCCTTTGTGCTCAGGCCCATTTCACCCTTTTCCATAGCATCAACTACAAAGACAAGGCCTGTTTCCTTACCTTTTGCCATTTTGGCCATGGTCAGCATCACTTGTTTTGGTGAGAGGTACAAGAGATTGCTTTCGGCAAATGGTGCATCATAGAATGAGAAAATACCTAATCTTTTCCAACTTCTCCTTGATAGTCTTGAATTTGCTAGTTGGGAGAACCACTCATATCCTCTCTTGTATCTTGGTATTGAATCTTCATCTATCTCTGATTGGGCCATCTGAAACACCTAAGATGAGGGGGTTTGACCCTCACAGGCTGTTTTACTCGGAGCCGAGATAAAGATATTGTATCTACTAATCAGCCCGAACGGCTAGTACTGCAAGGACCGCAGCTACGACAATAATTCCGATAATGAAGAATGTTCGCCACTCAGCACCTGTTGCTCCAGGAGAGTATGGGAATGCTGATGATGAAAGGATCTCGTCAGCTCCACCAAACTCAGCCATGCCAAACACCTCACATACATAGCCGGCATATAGAAGACTGCCCGTAGCAAAACCGGGGGCATTTGCAAAGGCACCATCCTCTGACTGACAATTGAGTAAGAACGACTGAGCAGCAGTAACGTTAGTCGTTGAAACGGTTGCCAGTATATCCATAGCTGTCAGTGCATAGTAGGTGCTCGTTAGAGAAGGCACCTCTGTACCATTTCCTTCCTCGAATCCACCTATGAACTCTGGAGCCTCATAGTCCAGAATTTGACGATCTCGTAACCATGATTGAATACTGCTGGAATGGGGGATTGATGACAGTGGGTCGAGAGCATGATACGCAATCACTGCAGCGGCAGTTGCTGTGACACTTGGCAGGTACGAATCAGGACTCATCTTGTAAGCCTCACCATCAAAGCAACTCTCAATCCATTCGACTGTTGCAGTTTCATTGATCAGCCAGCTCCAAGCATATTCCTCAGTATACATTGTATCAAGGATTCTAATAGAGGCCAATGCGTACGCTGTTGACAACAGGTCTGGACCATCTCCTTCATCCAGAGCTTCTGCACTAACTCCAAATCCTCCCTCAGCCGTCTGTGTCTTGTTAATCCAGAAGAGGTTGGCCGTTGCGTTGATGTCATAGTCAGGAACACCTGGAACGTCACCCTGGTCCTCCAGAAGCTGCCATGTCACAAGACCATGATAATTGACTATCTGTGTTACTGGTCCCAGGAGGTAGTCACTCAGACCCCCAAACCTAGGTTCTTCATCTTCATTTCCAGTTAACCATTGATGAGTGACTATGAAGTCCAAAACATCTGTAATTGGAATCGGCGGAGGTCTATTACCAAGAGTACCCACTTCATTCATGATAGTAATAGCGCCATATGTTGGACTGATACGTGTCACACCATCTCCAGGGATTGAATAGCCACCCCTTGCGGCGTCGTATCTGCTATTCATGTATGTTCGTAAAGACTCATACCGATTTGCTGCTGCAACTGGTTGCGCAGTAAATGCTAGCAATACGAAGGCTATAGCAAGTGTAAAGGCTACAACTTTGACACTTCTCATACTGTCATCACGGTCAATCTAGATTTCACTGAGATTAGCCTCAGCGCTTTGAGCATCGGACAGGGGCACGGTTATTAACGTTTCCCCATAACAAAGGATGTACTAGATAACAGGGTCTAGATTTTCTATGCGTAGCCGATTGGCCCTCTCTGTTTCTCCCTGATGTAGGAATAGGCTGTGTCTGCTGCAATGGCACCATGACCCACAGCTACTGCAATCTGCTTCATGGACTCGACCACGTCTCCTGCTGCAAAAACACCTGGTATGTTGGTTGCTTGCTTAGCATTCACGAGTATCTCTCCCCGGTCATTTGTTTCAACTCCTATGCTTTTTGCCAGTGAACTTTCCGGATTAGAGCCCAGAGCTATGAATGCTCCATCCACAACAAGACTGCTTGTTTCTCCTGTCTTTACGTTTTCAATGAGTAATTCATTAACAAGGTCGTCACCACGGATTTCCTTGACGATTGTGTCCCACAGAATCTCAACTGGTGAGTTGAATACATAATCTTGAACGACCTTTTCTGCTCTCAGTTCATCTCTTCGGTGAATGAGATACACCTTTCCCACAACTTCTGAAAGATATAATGCCTCAGTGACAGCAGTGTTTCCTCCGCCGACTACTGCAACAGTTTTGTCACGAAATAGTGGGCCATCGCATGTAGCGCAGTATGAAACACCGCGACCGGTCAGCTTCTCTTCTCCAGGAACGTTCAGGTGCCGGTGTCCCCCACCTGTCGCAAAGACAATCGCCTTGGCTCTATAGACTCCACGTCGAGTGTCAAGAAGGAAGTCCCCTCTTTCACCTTCTCTTTCGATACTCTTTACCTCGGTAATCTCTCTGATGAATGCTCCACATTTTTTGACCTGTTCCTTCATCTTGTTTGCGAGATCAAGTCCTACAATGAATGTGTAACCGGGATAGTTCTCTATACCTGGACTTGTGGCTTGAGCTCCTCCTAGGACTTTTGATTCCAATAGTAACGTCTTAAGCCCATATCTAGCTCCGTATATAGCTGCAGTCATTCCTGCAGGTCCACCACCGATGACAATCAATTCCCAGTTCAATTCCTCTGTCAATCTAATGTCTCCAATATCGTTCCCGGTTATGTATCCACTTTTCTGAAGTTTCGCTTAATCTTTCTTTCCTGTGCGGAAGGAAATTCCAAGATGCTCTAAATCTTCCGAGGCTAAATCGCTATCAGGTCTGAGTTCTAATCGACTAAGTGGTTTCAACAGGTCGGACATCCTACTAAAAGTCACTTCTCTGATTGGTAAGTTCCTTCTATTCATTAGAAAAACTGCTTTTCTGAATCTCTCAGGATTGTATGAGAAGATGTGTCCTGGACTGACCAATAAAATCACATCCACGCTCTCTAGTCCCTCCCAAGGCCAAGCTGAGTCATTGAAACCCTCAATTATCACTGCATCTGCAGCCTTCTCAACTTCTGCAAATGATTGTGATACATATTGTTCAAAGTTCAGATGCTCGAATTCCTGGACTTCTTCTAGACTATTGATTGCCTGGATGCTGGCACCTGTCGATAGCATTCCAACTTCTTCTTGTTTAATGACTAAGCGTTCTTCCTCAACGAGTCTTTGTGCAACTAGAACAGCAGTGTCAATTCCTGAACCTTCTGGTTTACTGAATCGCTCCATTGTAAGGATAGAACTGGATCCAGAGAGGCCTAGCGTGTTTGTCAAGTTCTGCATCGGTCTTTCTAGACGCAATGGTACATACAGACTGTGAACAGGATTGGCAAGTTCAATCGGGGTCTTGGGCTTCAAGGTCTCTCGAACCGTCAAAGCATCCCGTGACACAAGTAGTCCATTTTTCATACAT
>JBHLPA010000319.1:0-3238 GCA_048939935.1 Promethearchaeota archaeon
GAAACTTCACGAGTTCTAAAATCCCATTTCGGTTCGATGAATTCTATCTGTGATTTCATTCTCCAGATTATTGCAGTGATTGCAGGAGTTATACTTACCAGGACAAATGTAGACCAAGCAACCCAAGTAAGGGGGGTTTCGTAAGAGGGAAGCAACTGAAATTGTGCAGCTTCAAAACCAATGAAAACCCAGATGAAGACCACCAAGAAGACTGCGACCTGATAGATGATGAAGGATCCAGTTCTGATAGGCGTTTCAGCCAAGTTCATCCCTCAGGAACGGCGGCGTTGAGTTCCTCCAGAATAGATGATAACTGTTCATTTTTTCCGTGGGTCTTCAACCATTCAAGAATCAAAATAGCCACTGCATTCTCAAATACTGCTTTAACATCTTTGACTCCTGGAAACTTCACACGAGACTGAACTGGAAGCCGAACGTAGTAACCCTTCTCATCATCATCCACAAACTTTCGAAAGTTGCGGTCCCGAGCCATCCACCACCAGATTATCTGTGGACTGTCGTCTGATTTGTGAAGCCTACAGAGAACACGGGTTACTGTGTGAAGATCATCAGACCATGACTCAATGTATGCATCTTTCTCGATACCTAATAATCGAGACACAACACGAGGGCTCTCATACATTTCGTATCCATCAATCTCGCCCTTGTCGAATACAACACGAACATACGAGATACCTGGAATTCGTTCTTGATTCTTAGCTAAGTCTATTGCCTCTCGTACAAGCAGGATATCAAAGTCTTCAGTAGCGGCATTTGAAGTGGCAAGGAATGAACCAATTGACGAAACAAGATATGCGAAACTGAGAGCCAACGCAAAAATCAGAGATTCAAACCCAGCTAGACTAGGTGTTTCTAAGAGAGTGTACACTGGAAAGCCAGCCATGAAAAGTAGGAGAGCTATTGGGATAAAGAAGGTCCAAAAATTACTGATGGACACCAACCGCCAGTACTTGCGGTTATTACGTCTGACAAGTGTTTTTGCATCATCTATCTCCATTTGAACTACTTCTACTGGCCAATTCGGGTCAGTATATTCCACAGTTGATTTCTTTCCATACCAACCGATATAGAAACCAAGAGTTGTGACCAATAATGGTAGACCAATGAAGTATGTCAGGAAATTTAACAGATCCCAACTCACCGTGGGAAGGAAGAGATTTGCGACATAGTATCCTATCAGGAAGAAAACGATTGTCCCAAGGATAATTGCCGCGTATAACTTCGACAATGACTTGTAGGTCACAATGGATTCCGCCATCTTCACTCCACCAGTGTCAAGAGAGTCAGCTTGTTGTTTGCTCTTTAAGGATTCCTAAAGGTCAAGACTGGATGCAAATCCTTATTACCGAAAAAGGAGGATTATCTTCAATATAGTTAATTTTAGTAAGGAGATGATTATTCGATGCTTAAGACAGGTGACAAGGCACCAGATTTCTCAACGACCACAGAGAGTGGTGAAAAAATCAAACTCAGTAGTTTCAAGGGAAAGAAGATCTTTCTCTATTTCTACCCGAAAGACAACACTTCAGGTTGCCAAGCAGAAGCTTGCTCAATTCGGGATAACTATGATGTGTTTGAGAGTTCTGAGATTCCAGTATTTGGTGTTTCAGGGGGAACAGCTAAATCACATCAAAGTTTCAAGGATAAAAACGAGCTACCGTTCCCTCTTCTTATGGATGAGAATTTTGAGATTGCCAAACTCTATGACGTCTACAAGAAGAAAAAGATGTACGGGAAGGAGTACATGGGGATTGAGCGAACAACATTCTTGATTAACGAGAAAGGCAAGATAGAGGGAATTTTCGGTGGCCCAGAGGGAATCGAGAAGGTCAAGACCAAGGAACATGCGGACCAGGTCATCAAGTTCTGGGACCTCAAGCTGTAGAGGCAACTGCAATGTTACAAGTAGGCGACGAAGCTCCAGATTTCAAAACAGAAGACGACGAAGGCAGACCATTCAAACTGAGTGAATATAGAGGAAGGAAACTAGCTCTCTATTTCTACCCCAAAGATTTCACTCCCGGTTGCACAGCTGAAGCTTGTTCAATTAGAGATAACTATGAGATTTTTGAGAATGCAGAAATCCCGATTTTTGGGATATCTGGAGGAACTGTTGAGCTTCATCAAAAGTTCAGAGGTAAGTACAAACTTCCCTTCAATATCTTACTAGATGAAGACTATAAGATTGCAGAGTTGTATGATGCCAAAAGTAGATTGAGCATTCTAGGTGCTGGTACGAAGAGGATTACATATTTGATTGATGAGGATGGAAAGATCGAGGCTATCTTCGGTGGATCTGAAGGTATGGACAAAGTCCGCTCAAAAGAACACGCGAATCAGCTGATGAGCTTCTGGGGATTGAAACTCTAACCGTTTCAATTGGTCCTGCGAGGTTTGCCAACACTGCTCAGGTAAATGACACTCTCTTCAATGATATTGAGGTCTAGAAGTTCGTTTAGGAAGTCGTCATACAGAGCACCAATCTGACAACTCCCCAATCCAAGTCCTTCGGCAGCTAATGCAAGATTCTGAGCGATGTGCGCGGCATCAAGGAAGATGTATCGATATGCTCGCTGCAGGTATTTCCATTTTGATCTCTGGAAGATAGCACTCCAGAAGAAGACCACCGAAGCGCGCTCCGCAATCTTTTGGTCAAGAGCTCCTGCTGTCACTTCTTTCGAGAAGTCCCCGAATTTGAGGATATCAAGTTGGTATGTTTCAACATCGAAATGATAGAGACCAGGTTTAAGCCCCTCAACTCTATTCACCAGAAGATAGGTCTCAATGGGATATAGTGCACCTGCAGATGGAGCAGTTCTCAATCTATGTTCTCCTATTGAAGCTGTGATTCCTTGTGCAGCCCAAAGGATCTGTGAAAGCTCCTCCAGCTTTATCGGCTCTGGAGTGTACGCCCTGATACTCCTTCGAGTTCGTATTGTTTCCCAAAGACCTGGACCTCCTTGAACTACCGGAGGCGGAAGATCAATCTTCTGCGCATCAGGGTATTTCTTATAGACGGAAGGTTTAGTGCTCCAGTCCAACCTATGACTGGGCAATTTACCCCTCTCATATTTTGTTGAGCTATGAAACTCATCACCGACTCCGGGCATGGACGCCCATTCGACGGTTTTCTTATCAATACCATGATGTGTGTGGTTGTGCAGTAGTAACGTACATGAACACAAGTATAGATTTCGCTCGAATTAATGGAATATAG
>JBHLPA010000027.1:0-5949 GCA_048939935.1 Promethearchaeota archaeon
TCATAGGACAGATATCAGGTGTCATTGTAGTACTCATTGGGGCTATTCTCTGGTTTACGGATGTCAATCCAAAGGGAGGTAAGGGACTCATCTTTGGTGGGATTGTCCTGTCTATAGTGGTCGAGTATTTTATCCTGTATCCTCCTCCATTCGTTCTAGTCTAGGAACATCTGGTGAATTCACCATTTCTTTTGGGTCACTGGAAAACTTGCCATAACTGAATAATCATCTACAATTTTTCGAGAGCGTTTTGAACTTCTTTTCTTAATAGATCAATACGGTCAGGAGCATTGCAGACGCCAAACTGGTCGTGATAGTCTCGATACTCATCAGGATCTAGTATTCGAAGAACTGAATCGACTGCTTCAAGCTGTTCCTTAGTGAACTTTTTGACGAGAGAGAATAGTACAGTGTCCGTCATAGTATTCTGTCAGAGGGATTCAATTTAATCTCACCAAAACTCTAGGAGTTTATTAGACCTGACCAGAACTCAATTCTGTTGAGCGCCACGGTCCCTGTTAACGACTTCTAGTGTCTGTCGTAACCGCTTCCCGGCGGTGTGGCGCCTTCACTTCTTTTTGGCGCAGACAATCATGCTTTAATGCTGGAATCCGACAGCAGTAATTTGAGGTGGCTCTGGTGAGTGAAAATCAGATTCCAATAGTGAAGAGTATTGAAGAGATAGATGATAAAATGGCCCGTGAACGTCTTGAGAATCTTGTCAAGGAGCCCCACGTTCTAGGAGTCATGCTCTGGGGGAGCAGAGCCACGGGATTTGGCGCACCCACAACTGACTGGGATGCCCTAATCTACGTGACCGAGGAGTACTATGACAGTCTCGAAATTGGTGATACAATCTGGCTTGAGTTTGACGAGTCAGTTGAGCCCCGAAGACTGGTCATTGACTACTCTCCAGTGGCTGACTCTTGGTTCAGACAACAGATGGACTCACCATTGGACATTGACCACTCGCCTTATGCAGAGGGTGTAGTGATCTATGATTCATCAGGCAAACTTGAGGAATGGAGGAAAAAGCTCGCTAGATACCCAGAAGAGGAGCATATTGATCGAATGAAGAACAAGTTTGCTTTAGCAGTTGGTGCTTTTGGAGCTGGTCGGATAGACCATGATCGAGGATTCACTCACGACTCAAAATTGAACTTATACCGTTCAATTGTTGCATCTGTCAATTTGTGGTTCACAATCAAGAAAGCTTGGACTCCTCCACTGAAATGGTGGACTCCACATGCAAAGAAGATGGGAATGACTGATGAAACATACAATCTCTTTTGTGAAGCACTAGACAATCCAACTGTCGAAACCGTTGGAGCGGTTTTGAAGCATCTTAGAGAGATGATAGTTGCAGAAGGCTATGAGTTTCCAAATGACTTTATCAAAGCCTTTCTTGAAACTATTCACGTGGATGGTCGACCAGGACAGATTCGACATAGCTATATGTGATTCTAGCGACAACTACAATTTGAGTCTGAACAGATACTCTTCGTCTTGGATTGAAAGCTTACTCTCGACAACCTTCCCAGTTTTATGGATGAATCGGATCATTGGTTGATTCTGGGGATGCACAAAAGCAATGAACGCCTCTACTCCCTTACTCTTTGCAATCCTCATGAGATGGTTGAGGAGAAACGTACCAATACCCTTGCCCTGGTACTCATCCTGTACGAGCAGCGCAAATTCAGCCTCGTTTGTATTCCTGTTAAGAAGGTACCTCCCAGCTCCAATTATCTTCTCAGTTTCTCCCTCTTCTCCAGACTTCACAACCGCAACAACACTGATGTCACTTGATTGGTCTACATTATAGAAATCTTGTAACGTCTGTCTCCGAAGTGATCTCAGAGGAGTAAGGAACCGGAAATAGATGCTCTCTTCACTCAAATCATAAAAGAGCTCTTTGATTCTATCCGCGTCATCCGGCCTAATCAGTCTGAACTGAACTTCAATCGGACCATCCGCAGTCTTGAATGTCTCCTGTATCTCGTATTCTGAAGCGAAGTACGTTCCCTGCACAAGGAATGGAACTTGGTCTTCGAAGACATATTGCATCTTCTTTGCAGCTTCCAGTAACTCGTTCCTGAAATCTGGATGTGCAATGGCAATGAGTGAAAGCACGCGTTCTCGAATTGTCTTCCCATGGAGTGTAGCTAGACCGTATTCGGTGATGATGACGTCCACATCTCCACGTGTGGTTACTACCCCCGCACCCTCACTCAGACGTGGTACTATACGAGAAACTGTGCCGTCCATTGCAGTAGAAAGCATACAGATTATTGCTTTTCCTCCTCGTGATCTCTTCGCACCACGAATAAAGTCAACCTGTCCGCCGATACCGCTGTAGAATTTGGGGCCGATGGAATCCGCACAAACTTGTCCAGTGAGGTCTACCTCAAGAGCCGAGTTTATCGCTATCATCTTATCATTCTGACCAATGACATAAGGGTCATTGACATACGCTGTGTCATGGAATTGGAACATGGGATTGTCATCAATGTAGCTATAGAGTTTCTCCGAGCCCATTGCAAAACTGGCAATAACCTTGCCGCGATGCAGACTCTTCTTCTTATTAGTTACAACCCCCTGTTCTATTAGTGGAATCAAACTGTCACTGAACATTTCAGTATGAATACCAAGATCCTGGACACCATTGTCAAGCAGGTTATTACATACAGACTGAGGTAAGGCACCGATTCCTAGTTCAAGAGTGGACTCATTTTCTACTAGTCTAGCCACATAGCGCCCTATCTTGTCTATAGTATCAGTCACTTCAGCTGGTTGAAACTCTCTCAGTGGTTCATTGTATGGAACTAGGTAGTCAATATCACGGACATCGACAAAAGAGTCACCAAGCGTGACTGGCATCTTTTCATTTACTTGGGCGATGACAATATCCGCACTCTCTGAGGCAGATTTCGTGATATCCACAGAGATTCCAAGAGAACTGTATCCATTTCTATCTGGAGGACTGATTTGTATAAGTGCTACATCAAGGGGCATAATTTTTCGTCTGAAGAGTTGTGGGATCTCTGAGAGCATCATAGGCGTATAATCTGCTCTCCCTTCGGAAACCGCTTCGCGGATATTGGAACTTACAAAGAAAGTGTTGTGGCGAAACTGGTTCTGGAACTTTGGATCGGCTGATGGTGTATCTCCTAATGTGAGGAGATGTACAATCTCGTTATCCGCCATCTGTCCCGCGTATTTTGCCAGCTCCTGAACAAGATGATATGGAACACCACAACCAGTGCCTAAGAAAATCCTGGCTCCACGTTTTATCTTTTTAATAGCCTTTGAAGAATCAACAACTTTATCCTTATACTTCTCAGTCCAGTCCGAATTGCTCATTGTAGATGGCCCCTGTTGACAGGCCACTCCGCCAAGAAGTTGCATATAGATATTTGCGAGTGACCTATTTCGAATAGGCACAATACGGAAGGCTTTTAGTAGGGTTGTTTTCGAGCCGGCTCAATTCCTGACACATTGATAGGTGAATTACTTCATGTCAGAAGAGAAAATTGGTAACCGAAATATGGTTGTTCTTGGAGCGATTATAGTCCAACTTTGCCTCGGATCTATCTATGCATGGAGCATCTTCCAGAAAGCATTGTATAGGACAGTAGCTGATGGAGGACTCTACGAATGGGACAAACTTTGGTCAAACCTACCATTTGCGGCAGGGCTTGCATCATTTGCGTTATTCATGATATTCGCAGGACGCTGGCAAGATCGTGTTGGCCCACGGAGAGTTTCTACAGTTGGTGGTGTTTTACTTGGTATTGGCGTTGCACTATCAGGACTTGTTGATATACTAGGATTTAGCTCTGGTATGGTCCAAGGAACTGTTTACTTAATCATCACATATGGTATCATTGGTGGTGCAGGAATTGGATTTTCCTATGTATGTCCAATTGCTGCGCTTGTGAAATGGTTCCCTGACAAGAGAGGTCTAATGACTGGTGTTGCTGTTGCTGGTTTTGGTGGTGGTGCACTAATATTCAATTTCGTTGAACAATACCTAATTGGATTCTTTGGAGGTGTAATTGGATTTCCGTTAATACTACTCGGTGTGGTTTACTTCCTCTTTGTAATCATTGGTTCACAGATGCTTGTTAACCCTCCAAGCGGCTGGCTCCCTGAAGGTTATACTCCTCAACCTACAACAGCCGATGGTACTGGAACTGGAATGATGCCTGGAGAGATGATTCGTACTGGTAGTTTTTGGATGCTCTGGTTGATGTTCGTCTTTGCTGCAACAGCTGGTCTCATGACACTTGGAAATGTTGTATCTGCAGCTGGAGAAATTGATTCACTTGTAGAGACACTTGAATTAGGTGCTTTGATTGCGAGTGTAATGTCAATATTCAATGCAGCAGGTAGAATCGTTTGGGGTAGAGTATCAGACAAGATTGGTAGAATCTCCACGTTTGTGCTCATGTTCATTATCTTGGCTATTGCGATGTTCACCTTTGCCTTTGTTCCTACAGGCACATCTTGGATACTGGTGACATTGATAGCATCAGTCATCGGCTTCTGCTTTGGAGGCAACTTTGCTTTGTTTCCATCAGCAACTGCTGACTACTTTGGCACAGCAAATGTTGGTAAGAACTATGGCGTTGTCTTTACTGCGTATGGTATTGCTGGAATTCTAGGTGCTCTAGTAGCTGGCACATTTGGTGCAATTGCAGGTTACTCTCTTGCATTTCTAATCACAGGGGTCCTCGCAATTATAGCAATACTTCTCACTCTTGGACTCAAAGCTTCCCGTGGAGAATAAGCAATCGAAAACTGAGGTTAGGGACTATTCCTTGACCTCTTTCCTCTTTTTTATTCAAATACCTAGTAAATAATACTTCTTCGACAAGGTGTTAATTTTCAATAAAAATACGTGATATTTGACAAGCTTCTTATACTTAATCTTTGGCTCGTCGGTCATAGAATTGACGATATCTAGGTGACATACTTGTCAGAAGAAAAGAAGATTACAGTTTATAGTCAGGAAGAAAGGCACTTCGACCCTCCAAAGAGCTTCGTCGATAAGGCTTATGTAAAGAGTCATGAAGAGCGAATGAAGATTTGGAAAGAGTCGGTTGAAAACCCTGATGGATTCTGGCTAAAAGCAGCCAAGGAACTTTGTTACTGGAAGAAAGAACCCACTAAGGGATTTGAATGGGAAAACATGGAAGACATCCGATTTAGCTGGTTCAAAGACGGTGTGACCAACATGGCTTACAACTGCCTTGACAAACATGTCGAGGCGGGCAGGGGTGACCAGATTGCATTGATTTGGCAGGGTGAACCTCTTGAAGAGTCAAAGACTTACACATATAGTGAGCTCCTCAGTGAGGTAAACAAAGCAGCTAATGTTCTGAAGAACCTCGGTATTAAGAAGGGCGACAGGATCACTATGTACCTTCCAATGATTCCTGAGCTGGCAATCATCATGCTTGCCTGTGTCAGAATCGGTGCAGTTCACAGCATTGTCTTTGGTGGTTTCAGCGCTGACTCGGTCAAGGACAGAATCATTGACTGTGAAGGCAAGCTACTTGTCACAGCAGACGGTTACTATCGTGCTGGTAAGACAATCCCACAGAAAGCGGGTGCTGACACAGCTGTGGAAGGTCTTGATATGGTCGAGAAAGTTCTCGTTGTCAAGAGAGTTGGAATCGACGTTCCATGGACTGAGGGCAGAGACGTCTGGTATCACGAGGAGTATGCAAAGGTCAACGACAAGTGCGATCCTGAATGGATGAATGCAGAAGATCCATTGTTCATCCTCTATACATCCGGTTCAACTGGTAAGCCAAAGGGTGTTCTCCACACTATTGGTGGGTACATGGTCTACACAACTCACACCTTCAAGCACATCTTTGATTGGCACGAGGGTGATGTGTACTGGTGCACTGCTGACATTGGCTGGATTACTGGACACTCCTA
>JBHLPA010000027.1:5959-13117 GCA_048939935.1 Promethearchaeota archaeon
ACATCGTATATGGGCCTCTCTCAGCTGGTGCAACCACACTGATGTTTGAATCAGTACCGACTTATCCGGACAACGACCGGTTCTGGCTTGAAGTCGAGAGGTGGAAGGTCAACCAGTTCTACACTGCTCCCACCGCTATCCGTGCTCTGATGCGTTTTGGTGACGAACCCGTGCTGAAGCATGATCTCTCATCACTGAACTTACTGGGTACAGTGGGTGAGCCAATCAATCCTGAAGCTTGGATATGGTACCATGAGATGATTGGCAAGAAAAAATGTCCAATTGTCGACACATACTGGCAAACAGAGACCGGTGGTGTGATTATTACCCCACTTCCAGGCGCAACCCCAACCATACCCGGGAGTGCAACCTTCCCATATTTCGGAGTTGATCCCCTTATCGTGGCTGAGGATGGCGTTCCTGTGGGTGCAAACGAGGGTGGCTATCTCTGTATGAAACGCCCATGGCCCGGTCTCATGAGGACCGTCTACGGTGACCACAAGCGATTCATTGACACCTACTGGTCCCAATTTAAGAACCCTGAGAACGGCGAGCCAATGTACTACACTGGTGATGGTTCTCGTTTCAATGAGGATGGTTACATCTTTGTTATGGGCCGTCTGGATGACGTTCTCAAAGTATCGGGACACAGACTTGGTACTGCTGAGATTGAGTCTTCTCTCGTCAAGCATCCAGCTGTTGCAGAGTGTGCTGTCGTAGGATTTCCCCATGAAATAAAGGGTGAATCAATTTACGTCTTCGTCACTCTGAAGATGGGTGTAGAGAAGACTGAGGAGCTCAAGGCTGAACTCAGAAGCCACGTTCGTGCTGACGTCGGTCCAATCGCTACTCCTGAGAAGATTCAGTGGGCTGATGCACTACCCAAAACCCGTTCAGGTAAAATCATGAGACGAATTCTCAAGAAGATTGCTGCAGGTCAGATTGACGACCTTGGTGACACTACTACTTTGGCTGATCCAACAGTCGTTGAAACCTTGGTCAAGGGAAGAATAGAGTAACCTAAGAAAAAAGGAGAGCCCAATTGGGCTCCCGCTCTTTCCATTTATTTGATTGAATACTATTTTGTTTTCAGAGTAAACCATGCATCACGATAGATCCATATTTCTGGTATTGCAATCCTCAGGAAACAGACCTGAAGGTATAATACATGTTTAACTATAGTAAATACCATGTTGGAGTGAAACATGACTTGGACGATATACCGGAGTTCACTGGATTTCCCAAGGAAACGCTGAGATTCTTCGCGGAACTCAAAGAGAACAATTTTAGGGACTGGTTCAATGCTAGAAAAGAATACTATGAAGAGTATGTCCTGAAACCTGCTCAATCATTCGTGGTTGCTTTTGGCGAGCGCTTGAAGAAAATATCTGAAGAGATTACTTATGACACTCGCACAAATGGTAGAGGGTCAATACTTCGAATCTATCGGGATATTCGTTTTAGTAAAGACAAGACTCCCTACAACACTCGACTTCGAATGAGGTTCAGTGAAGGGGTCGGTGAGAAAGGTGGATTTCCTGGGTTTTTCTTTGCGATGGATGAAACCGGAGGACAGCTTCTTGATGGTCTCTATAAATTCACGAAACCTGTCCTTGAAAGCTACAGGAATGCTGTAGTCAATGAGAAATCAGGAACAAATCTCGCCAAAATAGTTGATGAAATACGGTCTCTGCCCGGGTTTGAGATTAAGGGAGAGGACTACAAGCGAGTCCCACGAGGCTATGATAAATCGCATCCTCGCGCAGACCTCCTCAAGCACAGTTCTCTATATGTTCAATCATCTGGTATTCCTGTAGGTGTGTTGAAGAAACCTGCTCTTGTCGAGGAGTGCTATGAACACGCACTCAAAATGGCTCCTGTTCATCACTGGCTTTCAAAATTAGTACAATAGAAGAACAGACACTCTTTTTCAATGAACATCTCAGAGGTATCACTATTAGATGGACCATCTTCAGACTATCCTGAAGTTTTATTCTACAGTAAGTAGTCCATAGGACAACATAGAAAACACGTATGACTTGCGTTAATCAAAGTGAATACAATGGAAAACGAGAAACAGAGACGAATCATTGGTACAGTTGCATCCTTCTCTTTGTTCATTGTTTGGATTCTCATTGATCTCTATGTATTCCCTCTAATAGGAATATCAGCCAATTACAATCTCTATGAATTGATTACCTATGGTTCTTGGGCCATTATTGCACTAGTTTGTTTCCTTCTGTTATCATGGGCGGGATGGTTTCCTATGCGTAGTCGTGAAATCTCTTGAGATTCTACTATCACCTAAACCTAGTCTGGCAATGAATCGCTATCAGCCAGAGCAATAGAATCGCCCTGTTGTTCAAGAGTTCGTAGCAATTGACGCCCGAGAGTCACAATAACAACTATTGCCATCACGACTTTGATTGGAGTAACGAATCCTGCACCAATCCATAGTAGAGCCAAATCTTCAGGAGTCATTGCATAATAGAACCACCACATTTGTCCCGGTACAAGGATAAAGACACGAAACAGAATATCGGTTTCTAACGCAATCACACAACAGAAAACGAGCATGAGCATTTTGTATCTCTCACTTGTATTTGACCAAGAATTACGTGCTGTCATTAAGGCATAAGCAAGTACAATCACATATGCAACAAGAATATCCCAGACTCCCCATAGTGGAAGTCCCCATGAAATCGGATATACAAAATACCCAAGGAGCATAGCAGAAAATATGCCAAAAACTGGTTTCCACCTGCGTTGATATACAAAACCTGCTATCGCAGCACCAAGAGATAGACCAATCATGAATAGAAACTCAATAGTGTCACGTGGCATAATCGCATGTCCAATAAGACTTCCGAGCCCAACAGATATCGCTCCTAAATAAGGTCCTAAGAGAATTCCAACAATAGGGCTCAATAGAAATGCCCAACTGTCCCAAACACCCGAAGTGAAACCAAATGCTGGAATGATATCTAGAACTGCAGTCAGGGCTGCAAATACAGCCACAAAAGCCACGGTTCGGCTTGAGTTTGCATCAATTTGGAGTGCCATCGTTTACAATCCCGCCAAAGGGTGAGATTTAAACCTCATTGTCATACTATTGTCTATATACTGCAAAACAGAACCAACTGATGACAGAAGAAAGGAGTTTGGTATAACATGGGTAAATTGAGATTCTTTTTTCCATTTCTATTCTCAGCTGGAGGAATTGCCGCTGCCTTGTATATCATGTACCGGGTGACAACAATCGTTCCATCCTTCGAGTTCTTTCCTTTCATTCAAGGATCCCTCTTCACTGATATTCTGATTGTTCTGGGAATAGCAATTCCTGTTATTGCTATTGAGTACTTTATCATAGCATTGCCCCTTGCAGCCCTCTTCCTTATTGGCAGTCGTTTGATCAAGTCAGCTACATACAATTTCAGCATCATGGATATCGGTCAGGATTTTGGTGGCTACCGAATGCTCCGTAGGAGCGTTGCTCCAGCTCTTTTCAGTATCAGCTCTGCTGGATTAGTTATGGGTCTCATTGAAGGACTTCTTTCAGGTACCTACGGAACTTTTCCTCCTGGAGATCGTTATCTCATTGGACTAAGTATTACTCTAATGGGCGCGCTCATAATCATGCCCATTGCTTTGGCACTGTTTATTCCTACTTGGGTCCTCAACGATGCTGGAATTGTAACATACCTAAAGGAAGGCCAATTGAACGTTAGGCAGTGTCCTGATACAGAGGGTGTAGGTCGCTGGTATGGTAGCATGCTTGGAGGATATTCTCTCTTTGCTTTTCCAATTGCTATGGCGAGTGCACATTTCATCGATCCATTCATCATTCAGGGAATAGAGCCCACACCTCAATTACTTATCATCAGTAGTCTGTGGACAATTGGTATCCCATTGCTTGTGATGGCGTTCATAATGCCGGTTGTATTCTTGAATGAAGCTTTGCAGAAACGATCAGTAGGGTTCATCCAGCGGTTTGCACGAGGACTTGCAGCCAAAGAAGTAGAGAAACCAGTGATCTCTAGAAAAGGCTCGAAGAAAAAGACTCAGGAAGAAACACCAGAAGAGCCAGCAAAGGAAGAGCTGGATTACTGATGTTTCCTCTTTGGATGTTGTCTACCTCCTTCGGAGGAAGGCCACTATAACAATTACGCCGATTATACCTCCCGCGGCTCCTGGAAGTATCCATTGCATTGGTTCAATTGGATTGGGTGTGGAGGTTTGCTCTATTACCAACAGGTTCAATCCATCACTATATACAGCTTCGTTCATGTAAACATCCCACGCCTCTAGATCGAGAGTATAGTTACCTATCTCAAGGTCTTCTATAACTCCGCTAAAGACGCCCTCCGTGGTTGTTTCTTCCAAAGCGAAGTATTGAACAGGAACTCCCGAGAGGCGTTCGCCCGTTGTATCGTTCAGTTTGAATATCTTGACATTAACAAGGAATGTCCCCGTGGTATCAGTGAATGTTGCTGTGAAAGTGAAATTTGTTCCAACTATACATGGAGATGGAGTGACAATAGCACTTTGGAGGACTGGGGCATCAGAATCAAAGACTCCTACAGCTGTTGCAATAGCTTGACACATCTCCTCCCGATAGTACCTACTTCTTACTCCAGTCACCAAGTTTCCATCGATGACTGGAGGTACAAGTTCATTAAATGTGGCACCTGCAGCTAAGTATTCCGCCTCGTAGTCTGCGTTTCCAGTGATGTTCTTTCCATTTATTACATCTGCTGCCGCTAGAACCCTGACAGCACTACACCAAGCGCTCACAACAATACCCGCATCCACTGCAGCATTAATGATATCAAAGCAAGTTTGGTTTGTTCTGAGAAGCTCATGAGAATTTCCTGGCATGATTGAGATTGCATCGAATTGATTCACATCACTAATTTCTGTCATCAGGATATCAACTATCATTACTTCATTTCCCAAGTAATCACATGAAACAACAGATTGATTCAATGCTGTTGTCGTTATACTCCATCCATAACGTTCGAAGATAGTAATTATCGGTGGCACATTTCCACCATAATCATGGTCTAGAATCAACAGTATCTCAACAGGATCATCCACCGCTGAAACTGTATTGATGTTCCCTGGAATAGCTGATACGCTCAATGAGAACATTATTACAATGAAAAATGAGATTACATACTTCTGAGATTCCCGTTGTCCTGACATATCTAAGACACCGAGTCGGAGCTAATAGGAGAAATAGCCTAATAATATGTCATTGGCGCAAGTTTTTTACCAATATGTTACTAACTATAGTTAATAAAATTTTGAGGATTTCAGATGACTAAACTAATTGATGTTGAAATCAAACAAACCACTCTTGTTCGAGCCCCGCCAGAAAAAGTCTATGATGCTCTGTGTACTGCAGAAGGGCTGAATGCTTGGTTCACAGTTGGATCTGAAGTTGATGGTAAGCCTGGAGGAAGTATCACATTCCGTTGGAAGGACTGGGGACCAGACAAGTACACGATGGAGTCTAGAGGTCCCGTGCTAGAAGCAAAACGACCAGAAAGGTTCGTTTTCCAATGGTATGCTGATGATCCATCCTATGCTACGACTATCGAGATTAACTTTGAACCTGTAGAAGAAGGAACCGTTGTACGTCTACGAGAATACGGGTATCATGATACACCAGACGGAAGAGCAGCTATGCTAGAATGCGCAGCAGGATGGGGCGAAGCAATCACACTGATGAAGTACTACGTAGAACATGGAATCGTGTATTGAAGCAACCCCTGAGTAATTGCAAGTTAGCGGATTCTCATGAGATCTGGCCTCATACATCTATGCTGGTTTTTCATTTATTTAGACCACTAACTTTGTATCTCTACTCTGTAGAGAACCTGAAGGGGACATAATCAGTCATAGGAACTTCTTTTCCAAGCATCCTAAGACCCATCACAATTTGTCCTCTATGGTATGTGTGGTGATTCACTAAATGAAAGAACATCTCGTCAAACTGCAATGTCAATATCTTTCCAGCCCGTTTATCTTCGTACTCTTCGACAGTTCGATTATCTATCAAATCAATCCATTTTTTCAAATATTCTGAAATGAACATATACAACTCATTTCTACTCATTTTCTGAAAGTCTGGTTCTTCAGGTATTTCACCATGCCAGTCATGGAACCACTCCCATGTGTCTTCAGCAAGGTGAATATATCTAAGACGTATACTACCTCCTGTATCATAGAAGACACGATTGTACTCCTCATCATTCAGCTCCCTGACAATTTCCCATATGACATCATTAGCCCAAGCCATATAGCTTGCAATCTTTGGAATCAGAATCATACTAGTTCATTATATGTCGTTGTTTTAAGTGAAACAGTCAAAACAGAAGACTTCTATCAATATATCAGTCCACATTGTGAACCAACATGAAGGGCAAAATTGTCGTTATCACAGGTAGTAATTCCTCCTATGATGTTAAGAAACAGAAACTACTATGGGACAAGACAGTCGAGCTACTCGGACTCTAAAGATTGACCGAATGACTTTCTGAAATTCTCTGCTTTCTCATAGAAACCATACTTTTCCCAAGCTGCTTTGGCTGCCTCAAATGTCTCTCTTGACAGATTCAAATATTTCTCATCAGCTAGTCTTTTCCAAGCAATTGATAGAAGATCCATCAGGGGGACGGACATCATTGCCAATTCATAATCGAATTTGTTTGGGTCCTGCACAATGATTCTGTTCAGGTCAACTACCCGATCCACCGTCCGTTTCAAATCATTCTCACTCAGGGTTTCTGCAATCAGAGATGCATGGTAGCTTACCGACATTGCATCATCTCTGATTACTTCCCCATATGATAGGAACCACTCCTGTACATCAAGTGCGATGTCTACAGCTTCTTTGAGGACCTCTGCCCGTGTATCATCTTTGAGTAGTCTAGATGCAATTGCAGTCAGTGATGTGTTTGTATTGCATAAGTAAGTTGCATAGGTTGTTGGTCGAGTGATTTGGGTTGCATCGATTGTATTTATGTCAAGTAGTTGCATAGCTGCATAAATCAGACGAATTTCAGCCTCTGGCAGCTCTCCTGCTCTAGAAAGAATGGGAGATATCGCATTTGCCACTACGAACAGTGAAAATCTGACTCTGGCTTTTGGCCA